>NZ_BAAATE010000012.1:0-252241 GCF_039533245.1 Nonomuraea recticatena
GCGTTGCCGCGGGCGAGGGCGAGGCTGCCCTCGCCGCGCGACCAGCCGCGCTGGCCCGCCAGCGCGGCGCGCATGGAGGCGATGGCCTGGTCCATGACGGCCAGATCGCCGGAGAAGTACCCGCACATCGCCCACGTGGAGTGCAGCGGCGAGATCAGAGCGGGCAGCTCGTCGCGCCAGGCCGCGGCGTCCCGCAGCGCCTCGTGGACCAGCGTGACCGCCTCGCCGGTGCGTCCGGTATAGCAGAGCGACAGCGCGCGGGAGCTGAGCACCTGGGCGCGCTGGGCGGGGCCGAGATCGTGGGCGAGCAGGTCGGCGCTGAGGCGGAGCGCCTCGGAGGGCCTGGCGGCCGAGGCGGTCAGCCCCAGCCGCTGGACGGTGACCTGGCGGCGCGGCGGCGCGGCCTTGAGCTCCTTCTCGGCGCTCGCCAGCAGGTCGAGCGCCTCGCCGAGACGGTCCATGCCCCAGGCCAGGTTGCTGGCCTGGGCGAGGACCAGTCGCGCCCTCGTCGGCTCGTCCTCGGGCTCGGGGGTGGCCTCCAGCACGGCCCTCGCCCTGTCGGGCTGCTGGGCGTAGTCGAGCAGCGTGGCCAGCTGCAGCGAGGCGGACACACCGCCGCCCTCAAGGGCGGCCTCGCCGAGGCGGATGGCCAGCGGGTAGTCGTGGGCCGACCAGGCCAGACGGGAGGCCTCCAGCAGCGGGCGGGGCGCGGCGCCGAGTCCTCCCGCCAGGCGCCACACCGTCACCCTGAGCGGGTCCTCCCTGCGGTGCAGGCCCGTGGACTCCAGCGCGGCGACCAGGTCGGCGTGCCTGCGGCGGCGGCGCAGCTCGGGCAGGCGCTCACGGGCCACCTCGCCGTAGAGGGGGTGGCCGAGGCGGGCGATCTCGCGCCGCCTGTCGACGCGGATCCTGACCAGGCCGCGCTCCTCGGCCTCCAGCAGAGCCCGTTCGGAGGTGAGGGAGCTGAGCGTGCGGGCGCCGATCGGCTCGGCCAGCGCGGTGTACTCCAGCACCTCCTTCAGCTCGGGCGACAGCGCGCCGATCCGCTCGTGGATCAGGTCGACCAGGCGCGGCGCCAGCGGCGGGTCGCCCGTCAGCTTCCACATGCCGTGAATGGGCGACAGTGCGCCCGAGGCCATGGCCGCCTGCACCACCTCGTACAGGAACAGCGCGTTCCCCTCCGTCACCTCGCCGAGCCTGCGCACCGTGGCGTCGTCGGGCTGGGCGCCGAGGGCGGCGGTGAGCACGGCGGCGACGTCGAGGTCGCTGAGCGGATCGGTGTCGTACCTGCGCACATGGCCTTCGCGCCACAGAAGCGTCACCGCGTCGGGAGCCGGCTCGCCGGTGCGCAGGGTGGCGACCATCCGCGCCTGCCTGGCCCTGACCAGTGAGGCGATCACCTCGGCGGAGTGGCTGTCGAGCAGATGCGCGTCGTCCACGGCCAGCACGAGCACGCGTCCCCTCGCGTGGGCGAGCAGCTCGTCGGCGGCCCACCGTAAGGTGTTGACCAGGTGCGGAGGGTGCTGTCGCGGGATGAGGTCGGCGAGCGCGCCGTTGGGGATGGAGCTGGCGGCCTTGGTCGCCCTGACCGGCACCAGCGTCACCTTGGCGGCGTGGAAGTGCGTGAGCGCCTCGCCTGCCAGGCGCGACTTGCCCACCCCCGCGGGGCCCGCGATGACGACGCCCTGGGCCGTCGGATCCCTGGCCAGACGCACCAGGTCCTCGAGCTCCTGCCTGCGGCCCGCGAACGGCCAGCGTTTCATGGGCCCCTCCCATTACGCCCTTGTGGCCAATTTCATCATCCCTTATCGTCCTTTTGTGGCGCGATGGGGTGCGAAATTCGATGTTGATTGTCCGAGTTGTGTCCGCCCTACTGTCGCACGTGAACCTGACGGATTACACAGGGTTTTTCTACCCGAGCGATTGCGTCCCTATTGGCTGGCGCTGTGCCAGAGCTGCGGGCAGGCGCTGCTGCTGGAATCGGCGCAGGAATTCGACGATCGCGACCCCGACGACCTGCCGGCCAGACCCGCCACCGTGCTGTGGCCGCAGGACGGCAGGCCCATCGCCGCCGAGGTGCCGCCCGTGGTGCGCAGGGAGCTCACGGCCGCCCGTGCGGGGGTGCGCTCGGGCTCGCCCGCCTCTGCCGTCCTGCACGTCCGGCGGCTGCTGGAGGCGGTCTGCGCCGACCACGGGGTCACGGGGCGCACGCTCTTCCACGCCCTGCGCGAGCTGCGGCGCGGCGGGCTGATCGAGGGCTGGCTGCTGAGCTGGGCCGAGGAGCTGCGCGAGCTCGGCAACGAGGCGGCCCACCTCGGCCCGCGTCCGCTGGGCAAGTCCGAGGCGGAGGACGCGGTGGAGCTGGCGGAGGCGTTCGTCGACTACGTTTACGTTATCTCCGGGAAATACCACCGCTTTCGCGTACGGCGCGGCCCCGACAAATCATCAAATATCCGTAATGTCGTGCAAGAGACCCCGGCTATCCGGATTCTCCGTAAATCTCAGGTGGCGTTCAGGGTCCATCCTTATCCCCACGATCCGGCCAGGACGAAATCAAGGGCGGCGGTCGCCGACGAACTCGGAATCTCGCCCATGCGCCTGCTCAAGGCCGTCATCCTCTATCTCGGCGAACACGCCGTCGTGGCCATCGCGCCCGTCGAGGGCGTGATCGACGAGCGCGCCCTGGCCCGCGCCTTCGGCGCCACCCGCGCCAGGGTCGCGGCCCTGGCCGACGTCGTGCGCATCGGCGAGACGTTCGCCGCCGACGTCGTCAGCCCGCTGGCGCTGCCGTACCTGCCGTCGGTGCTGGAGGAGAGCTCGGCCGCCGCGTCGAGCGTCTTCGTCTCCAGCGGCCGCCACGGGCTCGAACTCGAACTCGACCCTGCCGACCTGGTCCGCCTGACCAGGGCCAGGACCGCCCCGATCGTGAGGTGAGGACATGACCGAGGTCGTCTTCGAGGGATCCTTCGACGAGGTCGCCTCACTGGAGGAGTGGCTGCGTGACGCCGACGCGCTGCGGGGCAGGGTCCGGCTGGAGCATCGCGCTCCCGGGCAGGGGCGGATGGGAGGCGAGCCGCCCGCGCTGCGGATCGAGGTCGAGTCGGCGGCGCAGGCCGCAGCCCTGACCAGGACCGTGGAGTTCTGGCTGCGGTCCAGGGGCAGCGACGTGGCGCTCAAGCTGCGGATCGGCTCGGAGGTCACCGCCGACCTCGACCTGCGCGCCAGGCTGGACGTCGACGCCCTCGTCGCCCAGGTCTCCGCCATCCTGCGCGACGCGCTGAACGCCGCGGCCGACTGAGGACCCGACCCGGCCCGGCTCGGCCCGGCCCCTGGGCCGTGAGGTCGCGCCGCCACGGGCCGCGGCGCGCTCAGACGGTGAACGCGTGGACGGAGCGCAGCATGCGGGCGGCCGCCTCGAGCCCCCTGGAGGCCTCGAGCGCCCGCCCGCAGGCGAGCGCGAGCCTGCCGAGCAGGTGCTCCTCCCTGTCGGTGAAGCGCCCTCCCGCCACCCACAGGTGGGCCAGGTCCCGTGTGGCCAGCGGTACGGGGACCGAAAGGAAGCCGGGCGCGCCCATGGACGGGTCCCGCGCCACCAGGACGGGGCCTGAGCTGACCGCCAGCTCCTTGAGCACGTCCGACTCCTGCAGCCACGCCCGCACGCCCAGCCGGTCGTCCTGCGGGATCAGCACGTGCGAGAGGCGGGCGCGCACCTGCAGGGGGTCGACCTCCACGAACCCCGCGTACGGCGTGCCGCCCACGGCGGCCGCGCACCTGACGACCAGGTCCAGCAACTCGTCGGGCGCCATGTGGGAGAACGACTCGATGAGCTCCTTGACGCAGTCGCTGGTCATTCATCATCTCCTGCTGGAAGGTTCGCCGGCGATCGGCGGAGGGTCAACGGGCGGCGACTCGGAGTATCACTCTCAATCCCGCCCTTGACCACCCCTCAACCGGAAATCCGGATTTCTCAGCCTTCCTGGGGACGAAGGAGCAGCCACTCGACATCGTCCCCCCGCGTGCCGTCAGGGCGAGGGAACAGCTCCCGATGCACTGCCTCCCTTCTGAACCCCGCCCGCTCCAGCACCATCTGGGAGGCCTTGTTGGTCACGTCGGTGCCGGCCACGATCCTGTGCAGCGCGGTGTTCGCGAACGCCCAGTCGACCAGCAGCCGCACCGCCCGCGACATGAACCCCTTGCCGCGGAAGGCGGGCAGCAGGGAGTAACCGAGCATGGCCTGGTCGATCAGCGGCGCGATCTGCGCGAGCTGGATGTGGCCCGCGAAGGCGTCGGTGGCCGCGTCGCGTACGGCGAGCTCCACCCGCTGGCCCGACAGCCACCAGTAGCCGGTGTAGCGGCAGCGGCGCTCTGTGCTCTCGATCGTGGAGGGCGGGGCCATCATCCAACGCGTGATGCTCGGCGCACTCAGCAGGCGGTGGAAGTCGGGGGCGTCGGCGAGCGACACAGGCGCCAGCCGCACCACGCCGTCCGACAGCCCTTCGGCGTCGAGGAAGGGCAGGTAGCGCGGCACCGCCTCACCAGGGTCGGCGGCCAGCCTCGCGAAGGCCACGAAGTCGGCGGGCCTGCCGTCCCTGGTGCGCCGCCGCTCCCTTTCGATGCCCTCCTGGAGGTACCCGGCGGCGTAGGCGACGCGCAGGCTGGCCAGGTTCTCCACCTCGGCGCGCAGCTCGATGCGGCGAACGCCCTTGTCGAAGGCCCACTCGCTCACCGCCCTGGTGGCCGCGGTGGCCACGCCCCTGCCTCTGGCCCACTCGGCCACCCGGTAGCCGATCTCGTGCGCGCCGTGCCCGCCGGTGTCGCGCAGGCCCACCGCGCCGAGGTAGCGGCCGGTGGCCGCGTCGACGACGCTGAACTCCGCGCCACCCTCGGCCCAGCGCCGCTCGGCCGACTCCAGATAGCTTTCGGCGTCCTTGCTCGTGTACGGCACGGGCAGCAGGTAGAGGAACCTGGCGGTCTCGGCGTCGGAGGAGGCCCGCACGATCGCGCCGAGGTCGTCACGCGACGGGGGGCGCAGGATCAGCGAACCGGCGGAGATCACTTCACGCGGCAACATGGTCCATTGCTATCAATCCTCCTCCTCTGGCGGCGAATCGGCGTCGAGCAGCTCGGTCAGCTCCGTTCTGCCGTTGACGCCGAGCTTGCCGTAGACCGACTGCAGGTGGTTGTCGACGGTCCTGATCGACAGCACCAGCCGGGCCGCGATCTCCTTGCTGGCCAGGCCCGCCGCCGCGAGCCTGGCGATCTCCCTCTCACGCGGGGTCAGCACGGGCCCCTGCAGGCGCGCCAAGGCGGGGGTGCGCGGGTCGCCACAGGCGGCGGCGCACGCCGACGCCCTGGCGGCGGAGGTCCTGCCCTGCTGGGGGCGGCCCCTGGCGCGGTGGGCGGCCGAGGCCTGGGCGGCGGCCTCGGCGGCGTGCAGGATCATTCCCAGCTGCCGGTAGGAGCCCGCCACCCGGTCGAGTTCCTCGCCGTCGCCCGAGGCGGCGGCCGTGGCGTGCGCGGCGTAGACGGTGGCGAGCACGCCGTCGTGGCGCCTGGCGACCTCCACCAGCCTGGACACCACCCTCCGGGCCGCGCCGAAGCGCACCGCGTCGTGCAGGGCGACCAGCTCGATGCCCAGCAGGTCATGAGAGCGGGCGCGGTCGGCGTGCTCCAGCGCCAGCTGCACGGCGCGCGGCAGCCGTCCGCCCATCGCCGTCACCCAGCGCTGCGCCGAGTCGATGGAGGTCTGCAGCAGGTAGAGCACGTCGGTGCGGTCCCGCTCCGCCTCCGCCAGCAGCGCGCGGGCGCCGGCCTGGTCGCCGAGCAGCGCCGTGCAGTGGGCCAGCTCGGCCACCGCGAGCGCGGTGAAGTGCCCGGCGCCCGCCAGCGTGGTGGCCTCCTTGGTGACGCGCGCCGCCTCGCCCAGCCTGCCCCGCATCCTGGCGATCTCGCCGTGCCACTGCAGGAACATGCGCCTGAACAGCCGCAGCGCGCTGTCGTCGCCCAGCACCTCCTGCCCTTGCAGGACGGCCCGCCCGGCCGCGTCCAGGTCGCCCGACAGCAGCTCGGACAGGTAGTGGCCGGCGATGAGCTTGAGCACCTCCGAGGGCGCCGCGTCGTGCCAGGAGGCCTCGACCGCCCTGGCCCTGAGGAACATCCGCCTGGCCTCGTCGCACCTGCCCGTGTACGGAAGCCCGTAGGCGGTGATGCCCAGGGCCATCGCCTCGCCGACCACCGACAGGTGCTCGCCCTCCAGCATCTCGTAGGCGATGCGCGCGCACTCGTGCACCTCGCCGCGCAGGACGCGCAGGTTCAGCCGCATGGCCTCCACCAGCTGGCGCAGCGACGGATCGTCGAGCATCGCCTCGGCGGCGTCGAGCACGGCGTCGGCCTCGGCAGGACGGCGCAGCCCGAAGTTGAGGTTCCACGCGCGCTGCATGGCCAGCTGCGCCCGCAGGTCGGGTCCGCATGGCTCGTTCCACACCGAGGTCAGCGCGGCCTCGGAGTCGGTGAACGCCTCGGAGAACGACAGCACGTCCGACAGCAGGATGGCCGCCCGCGCCCCGCCGCCCGCCTTCAGCGCCGCCCAGCCCAGGCGCGTGGCGAGGGTGGCGTCGTGCGCCGCCCACGCGATCGCGCAGCCCGACAGCAGCGGGGCGGGGTCCTTGACGGCGCCGCTCTCCAGACGCCACACCGCCAGCCTCACCACGTCGTCGCGCCGCCGTGCCCCTGCCGCTTCGAGCGCCTCGGCCAGCTGGCGGTAGCGGCGCCTGGTGCGCAGGAGGGGACTGCCGGCCCTGATCGCCTCGCCGTACAGGGGGTGGGCCAGGCGCACCAGCGTGCGCCTGCCGTCCACCAGGACCCTGATGAGGTCCTTGGCCTCCAGCGACTCGACGGTGGCGGCGGGAACCAGGCCGGCCAGCAGCTGCGCGCCGAGCGGCTCGCCCAGCGCGATGTACTCCAGCGCCTCCTCCTCCAGGGGCTCCAGGCGGCCGATGCGGGCGGCGACCAGGTCGGCCAGCGCGGGAGCGACGGGCGGCGCGGACTCCAGGCGCCACAGCCCCTGCACCCGCACCAGCGCGCCCGCGTCGAGCGCGCCGGCCACCAGCTCGCGAAGGAAGAGCGCGTTGCCCTGGGCGAGCCTGTGCAGCCTGGCCACGCCGGCCGACTCCACCGGATCGCCGAGCACGGCGGCCAGGATGCGCCCCACGTCGCGCAGACTCAGCGGGGTCAGCTCCATCCTGGCCAGCCCGAGGTCCTTCCACAGCGAGACCACCGCGTCGGGCACCGGCTCGCCGCTGCGCAGGGTGAGGAGCAACTGGGCGGCGTCGTCCTGCGCCATGTGCTGCAGCACCGCCGCCGACCCCGGATCGAGCAGATGGGCGTCGTCGATCAGCATCAGCGGGCGCCGCTCGGTCCCGACGAGCGTCTCGGAGATCCACTTCAGCGGGTTGGCGCCCTGGGGCAGCGCGGCGGGCAGCAGGTGGGCCAGGGTCCCGAAGGGCAGCTCGCGGGCGGCCATGGAGGCGATGGCGTGGACGGCCGTGCGGCCGCGCGAGCGCAGGGAGCTCACCACCTCCACCGCCAGCCTGCTCTTTCCCACGCCCGCCGCGCCCACGATCGCGACCCCGCGGACGGCGGGATCGTTCATCAGCCTCAGCAGCCGGTCGGTCTCCTCGATGCGACCGGCGAAGGGCCAGCGTGTCGGCACGTGGCGATGTTACGGTCCAGAGGGACCCGAATACAGGGGGTTGCGACGGGCCGTTCGAGTGTGCGATTCGCCCTATCCTCATCTCCATGGGTTTTCGCAGGCACGGGCCGTTCCAGGTGGGGGATCAGGTGCAGCTCACCGACCCCAAGAACAAGCGTCACACGATCACGCTGAAGGAGGACGGGGTCTTCCACACGCACAAGGGCGCGATCCCGCACAGCGACCTGATCGGCCAGCCCGAGGGCTCGGTGGTCCGCTCGGCCAACGGCACGCAGTACCTCGCCTTCAGGCACCTGCTGCAGGACTACACGCTGTCGATGCCGCGCGGCGCGGCCGTGATCTACCCCAAGGACGCCGCCCAGATCGTCGGCATGGCCGACATCTTCCCCGGCGCCCGCGTCATCGAGGCGGGGGTCGGCTCGGGCGCGCTGACCTGCTTCCTGCTGCGCGCGGTGGGCGCCGAGGGCAAGGTCACCTCCTACGAGCGGCGCCAGGAGTTCGCCGACGTCGCCAAGAAGAACGTCGAGAAGTTCTTCGGCGGGGAGATGGACAGCTGGCGCCTGGTCGTCGGCGACCTGAACGACTCCATCGACGAGGGCGACGTCGACCGGATCATCCTCGACATGCTGGCCCCGTGGGAGTGCGTCGAGTCGGCCGCCAAGGCTCTCACGCCTGGCGGCGTGATCTGCGTCTACGTGGCCACGACCACGCAGATGTCCAAGACTGTCGAGGCCCTTCGCGAGCATGGGAGTTTCACCGAGCCCCACGCGTGGGAGACCCTGGTTCGCGACTGGCATGTCGAGGGACTCGCCGTACGGCCTGACCACCGGATGATCGGGCACACCGGGTTCCTCGTCAGCGCCCGCCGCATGGCGGACGGCGTCACGCCCCCGCCAAGGCGCAGACGACCGAAGGGAACCACCGAAGAACTATGACAATTTGGCCACGGCGGTGCCTTGGTGCGTGACACGGGAACAGATCGCCGTGTTCATATGCTGCATGTACTAAACGCTGCAATAGGGATAAATAGCCGAATACTGAATGTCACTCGACGAACACTGCCCGGCCAGGTTACGGAGGGGCCCGAGATAGGTAAGGTCCTTAGTAGTCGCCCTCGACTGGGAAGGAGGTGACGGGGCGTGGCAGCTCGCGATGATGCTGAGGCTCGAGCCGCGCAGCGCGAACGGGAGGTCGCTGATCTTTCAACACAGGTCTCCTTCCTGCAGGAGGAGATCACCGCGCTGAGGCGGAAGCTGGCCGAGTCACCCCGTCAGGCCAGAGTCCTAGAAGAGCGTCTCCATGAGGCGCAGGCCAACCTTGCGGCGGTCACCAGCCAGAACGAACGGCTGGTCGCCACACTCAAGGAGGCCAGAGACCAGATCGTCGCCCTCAAGGAGGAAGTCGACCGGCTGGCCCAGCCGCCATCCGGCTTCGGCGTCTTCCTCGAGGCCAGGGAAGACGGCACGGTGGAGGTCTTCACCGGAGGCCGCAAACTGCGGGTCAACGTCAGTCCCGCGGTCGACGTCGAAGCACTCAGGCGTGGCCAGGAGGTCATGCTCAACGAGGCGCTCAACGTGGTCGAGGCGCTCGGCTACGAAGAGGTCGGCGAGATCGTGATGCTCAAGGAGCTGCTCGAAGACGGGCAGCGCGCCCTGGTCATCTCCCACGCCGACGAGGAGCGCGTCGTGCGCCTGGCGGAGTCGCTGGTCGGACAGCCGATCCGCGCGGGCGACTCGCTCCTGCTGGAGTCCCGCTCCGGCTACGTCTACGAGCGCATCCCCAAGTCCGAAGTCGAAGAGCTCGTGCTCGAAGAGGTCCCCGACATCTCCTACGAGGAGATCGGTGGCCTCATGCGGCAGATCGAGCAGATCAGGGACGCCATCGAGCTGCCCTACCTGCACGCCGACCTGTTCCGCGAGCACAAGCTCCGTCCGCCCAAGGGCGTGCTGCTGTACGGCCCGCCCGGTTGCGGCAAGACGCTCATCGCCAAGGCCGTCGCCAACTCCCTGGCCAAGCAGGTCGCGGAGAAGACAGGGCAGTCGGGCAAGAGCTTCTTCCTCAACATCAAGGGCCCCGAGCTTCTCAACAAGTACGTCGGCGAGACCGAGCGGCACATCCGCCTGGTCTTCCAGCGAGCGCGTGAGAAGGCCTCAGAGGGCACCCCGGTGATCGTGTTCTTCGACGAGATGGACTCGATCTTCCGCACCCGAGGCTCCGGCGTCTCCTCCGACGTCGAGAACACCATCGTCCCGCAGCTGCTGTCGGAGATCGACGGCGTTGAGGGCCTGGAGAACGTCATCGTCATCGGCGCCTCCAACCGCGAGGACATGATCGACCCGGCGATCCTGCGGCCCGGCCGCCTGGACGTCAAGATCAAGATCGAGCGGCCCGACGCCGAGGCGGCGAAGGACATCTTCTCCAAGTACCTCATCTCCGAGCTCCCGCTGCACCCCGATGACCTGTCGGAGCACTCCGACTCCCGCGAGTCGACCATCCACGGCATGATCCAGAGCGTCGTCGAGCGCATGTACTCCGAGAGCGAAGAGAACCGCTTCCTCGAGGTGACCTACGCCAACGGCGACAAGGAAGTCCTCTACTTCAAGGACTTCAACTCCGGCGCGATGATCCAGAACATCGTCGACCGGGGCAAGAAGATGGCCATCAAGCAGTTCCTCGAGACCGGGCAGAAGGGCCTGCGGGTGCAGCACCTGCTGGCGGCCTGCGTGGACGAGTTCTCCGAGAACGAGGACCTGCCCAACACCACCAACCCCGACGACTGGGCCCGCATCTCCGGCAAGAAGGGCGAGCGGATCGTCTACATCCGCACGCTGGTCTCCGGCAAGACGGGCACCGAGGCAGGGCGTTCGATCGACACCGTCGCGAACACCGGCCAGTACCTGTAGTCCTTCTGGTCGAAAGGGCCGCCTCCCGAGAGGGGGGCGGCCCTTTCGACGTCAGGTCCGGCCAGGCCACACCCCGAGCTCCGGGAGCGGCGTTCCTTCCGCGCGCGGCGCCCGGGCGGGCCGTCGCGCCGACACCCACACGCGCCCCCGGCAGGCATCTGCCGCAAGCCGGGAGCCGTCAACGCGCCCACGATGAGCACGACGTCGGCCACCACCGAGCCTCCTGACGGGACGGCTCAAGGGCGCTCGGCCAGACGGCGCTCCAGACCGCCCCATGTGCCGGTCAAAGGCTCGGCGTCGCCACGGCTTGCCTCTCCTGCCGCCGTCAGGGGCGGTTGGCACTGAAGATCTTGGGACAGCGGCACGCCCGTCGCCGTGGCCTACGCGCTGCCGGGGCCGACCCCTGCGACTGAGGTGCAGCGAGATCGGCGAGACCACCACCAGCTCGACAAGCCGCTCCCGCTGAGCGCGAGGCTCCTCCACCGTGGCCGCCACCGAGGAAGGAGTTCACTCCCGCGCCGCCGGCTACGTGGACAGGGCCCACCGGGCCGGGCCCTCTGTCGGTCGCCAACCTGCTCGGAC
This sequence comes from Nonomuraea recticatena, assembly GCF_039533245.1. Classification (NCBI taxonomy): domain Bacteria; kingdom Bacillati; phylum Actinomycetota; class Actinomycetes; order Streptosporangiales; family Streptosporangiaceae; genus Nonomuraea; species Nonomuraea recticatena. The sequence continues at coordinate 11,197 of NZ_BAAATE010000012.1, forward strand.
AAGTCGCTCGCGCTGAGCGCGGGCCTCGGCGGCAGGAGCGCCGCGGGCGAGGACTCCACCGTAGCCGCGTCCGAGGGAGGAGATCACTTCTGCGCCGCCGGCTACGTGGACGGGAGTCCACCGAGCCGAGCCCGCTGTCGGTCGCCGCCTCCCGTGCTGTCGGGCTACGTGGTCGGGGTCCATCGGGCCGAGCGGGCTGTCGGTCGCCATCTCCTGCGCTGTCGGCTACGTGGGCATGGCCCTCGCCGATGGAACAGATCCTGGTCGGCGACGCCTCTCGCGCCACGGGGGAGGGCGCGGCGTGCGCTCGCGCCCTCCAGCGGGCTTCCGTCGCCCACCGTCTCTCGGCGGCCCCCGGCGGAGGAGTCCAGGGGCCGCTGGTCCTGCGGCTAGCCCACCTCGACGCTCTCCAGCAGCCCGAGCGCGTCGGGGACCAGGACGGCCGCCGAATGGTAGGCGGTGACCAGGTAGAAGATGATCGCCTGGTCGGAGATCCCGGTGAAGCGCACCGACAGGCCCGGCTCGCGCTCGTCGGACAGCCCCGTGCGACGCAACCCGATCACCCCCTGGTCGTCCTGACCCAGGCGCATGGCCATGATCGAGGTCAGCCCCCTTCCGGAGACAGGGATCTTGTCGCACGGCAGCAGCGGCACGCCCCGCCAGGCGATCACTCTGCCCCCCTGCACCTCGGTCACCGCCGGATAGAGCCCTCGTGCGTTGCACTCGCGGCCGAACGCGGCGATCGCCAGGGGATGGGCCAGCAAGCAGTGCGTCTTCCTGCGCCTGGAAAGCAGCTCGTCCAGGTCGTCAGGGGTGGGAGGCCCCGAGCGGGTGTGGACACGCTGCCTGAGATCGGCGTTGTGCAGCAGGCCGAACTCCCTGTTGTTGACCAGCTCGTGCTCCTGCCTCTCGCGCAGGGCGTGGACGGTCAGCCGCAGCTGCTGCTCCACCTGGTCCATCGGGTCGCTGTAAAGGTCGGCGACCCTGGTGTGCACCCGCAGGATCGTCTGCGCCACGCTCAGCTCGTACACGCGCGGCGACAGGTCGTAGTCGACGAACGTGCCGGGCAGCCTGGCCTCGCCCACGTGACCCGCCGCCAGCGCCACCTCCGCCTCGCCGTACCTGTTCTGCGGCTTCGGCGCTGCCGAAGGCGTCAGATGGGCACGCAGGGCGGGGGAGCGGTCCAGCAGCGCCCGCAGGGCGGGCGCAGGCAACGCCAGGACGGTGCAGGCGGTGAGGGCCCGGACGGTGAACGCCCACGAGGGGGAGCCGCCGGTCAGCAGCGCGTCACCCACGTGGTCGCCGTCGGCCAGCCGCCCGAGCCCGGCCGAGCCGTCGTAGGCGCCGCGCGCCGACTTCTCCAGCTTGCCGTGCGCGACCAGCAGCACCTCCTCGACGGGACGGCCCTGCTCGGCGACGACCTGGTCCGGCTCGTACTCGCGCTGCTCGAACAGCCCGGCGAGCTCCGCCAGCGCCTCGGCGTCGTCGAAGCCCCGCAGCGCGGGCAGCTCGCACAACTCACCCGGGATCACCCTGACGTCGGCGCCCGTCGAGGTGAAGCTCACCCTGCCGTCGCCGACCTGGTAGGTGAGGCGCCGGTTGACGCGGTAGGCGCCGCCCGTCACCTCCACCCACGGCAGCACCCGCAGCAGGTGCCGAGGGGTGATCTCCTGCATGAACGGCACGGACTTGGTGGTGGTCGCCAGATTCCTGGCGGCCGCCGTGCTCAGGCTCAGCGCGGTCACGAGGCGGTCCTCCCCAGCAGCGTGCCGATCCTCGTGCCGGCGGTGCCGAGCCCCGTCGGGCCGGGCACCCAGCGGGAGCCCTTCAGCGTCGCCTCGTCATAACGCCTGCACTCCCTGTGCCAGCGCAGGATGGCGGCCATCCAGTCGCCCAGCTCGGCGACGTAGTCGGCCACCGACGCGCGCAGCCGCGCGTCGGCGTCCATGTCGTCGAGCAGGGCGGGCAGGTCGAGCTCCGCCACCTTCTGGAACTGCCGCATCCTGGCCGTCATCAGCGAGCCGACCAGCTCGGCCGCCCTCGGCAGGTCGCAGTCGAAGAACGTCTGCACGACCAGCACCATGTTGTGCAGCTCGCCCTCGTACTCGATCTCCTTCTGGTAGGAGAACAGGTCGTTGAGCATGCAGCAGTAGTCGTTGGCCGCGGCGACCATCGCCGTCATCGGCCGCGACCCCCACACCTCGGAGGGGATCGACCGCCCGGGCGCCAGCCGCGCCAGAGCCATCGTCATGTCCGAGCCGAACGTCTTGCGCCGCATCTCCACGTAGTCGACGGGATCGGGGACCCGGTTCTGCACGTGGTTGGCCAGCTCCCACACCCAGCTGGCGGTCATCGCCTCCACCCCCGCCCTGAACTCGGCCCTGCCCTCGGGCGACATCGGCCCCGCCGTACGGAGCCACAGGTCGGCCAGGCCGCGTTCCACCGGGTTGGCCGCGACGGCGGTCACGACCAGATCGAGCGGCATGAACTCCGACAGGCGGCGGTTGAACGCCTTGGCCCCCAGGAAGTCGCGGGAGCGGCCGAAGACCACCGGCAGATAGTCGTCGCCGTAGGTGCCCCAGCTCAGCCAGTCGGTGGCCAGGACGAGCTCCTCCAGGCTCGCGTCGGGGTCGATGCCGGCCGCGCACAGCGCCAGGTCGTAGCCGTCATGGCTGTCCCTGTCCCACACCATCGTGTAGAAGCCCATCGCCTCCGCGTAGTCGAGAGTCGCCCTGCGCGCCTCGGCCAGGTGCGGGTTCTCCCGCACCTGGAACGGCATGAAGATCTCCGGCAGCGGCAGGTGGCCCACCTTCCGATGCGGGACGTGGGTGTGGTTGCGCAGCCCGCCGGGACCCATGACATGCCGGGGCGAGACGTGGAAGCCCGTGCGCCCGCCGCCGTTCATGTAGCGGTTGGAGCGCATGTGCCACTCGTGCCCACCCGACTGCCAGTCCTGCAGGCCCCGCGCGTAGCGCAGCACCGCCTCCTGCTCGTGCGGCGGCAGCGCGTACTCCGCGAACAGCACGGGCAGCTCGGTGAAGGTCGTGTGCTCGAAGACGTGCAGGCGCGAGGTCAGCAGATCGTTGGTGATCTCGGCCGCCTTCTGGGTGTCGCAGCCGAGGAAGCGCTCCACGACCAGCACGCAGTTGGACAGCTCGCCCTCCTCCTCCACCTCCCGCTGGTAGGAGAACAGGTCGTTGCGCAGGTGCACCGCGTCGGCGAAGGTCTCCGTCAGCACCCTGATTGGGCGGCTGCCGACCACCCTCTCCGGCACCTCCACCCCCACGGCGTGCTCCACCAGGCAGGCCGACCACGGAGCTCCGCCGACCTTGCGCCGCTCCTCGATGTACTCGATCGGATTGGACACCTGGCCGTCCTCGATGTGGAACAGCTCCCACATCGACTCCTGCATCAGCTCGTGGGTGGTCCTGGTGAACCGCTCGCGCCACAGCCGCGACATGCCGGGGACCGTACGGGCCCACAGATCCTTCAGCCCGCGCTCCACCGCGTTGACCGGCTCGGGCGGATCGTCGGTCATGAACAGGTCGAGCCTGTCGAGGTAGGCCTGGCCGCCCACCACGTCGCGGGTCCGCTTGAACGTCTCGAGGAAGTGGTCGTCGAAGTAGAAGACCCAGACGTACCAGTCGGTGACCAGGTCGAGTTCGGCGGCGTCGCACTCGGGATGGGTGTAGGCGCACAGCAGCCCGTAGTCCATGCCGTCGAACCTGCGCTCCTCCCAGATCTCCGGGTCGTCCAGCATGCCCATCTCCCGCGCCCACTCCTTGGTGTGGACACGGGCGCTCTCGACGTGCGGGTTGAGCCTGGCCGGATACGGGAGGTAGAAGTCGGGGAGCTCGAAGGGGCCCATCAGCCGACTTCGACGCTTTCCAGGATGCCCAGTGCGTCCGGCACGAGCACCGCGGCCGAGTAGTAGGTGGTCACCAGGTAGGAGATGACCGCCTGGTCATTGATGCCCATGAAACGCACCGAAAGACCCGGCTGGTACTCGTCGGGCAGGCCGACGCGGTTCAGGCCGATCACACCCTGGTTGGCCTCGCCCAGACGCATCGCCATCATCGAGGTGACGCCCTTGTCGCTGACCGGGATCTTGTTGCAGGGCAGCACGGGGATGCCCCGCCATGCAGGCACGCTCTGCCCGCCGTACTCGGTGTTGGACGGGTAGAGACCCCTGGCGTTGCACTCGCGGGCGAAGGCCGCGATCGCCTTCGGATGCGCCATGATGACCGCGGGGTCCTTCCACACCTTGGCCAGCAGCTCGTCGAGGTCGTCGGGGGTCGGAGGGCCCGAGCGGGTGTGGATGCGCTGCTTCAGGTCGGCGTTGTGCAGCAGGCCGAACTCCCTGTTGTTGACCAGCTCGTCCTCCTGCCGCTCCCTCAGCGCCTCGATCGTCAGCCGCAGCTGCTGCTCGGTCTGGTTCATCGGCTCGTTGTAGAGATCGGCGACCCTGGAGTGGACACGCAGGATCGTCTGGGCCACGCTCAGCTCGTACTGCCGCGGCCTCAGCTCGTAGTCGACGAACGTGCCAGGCAGCCTGGCCTCACCCACATGGCCGGCGGCCAGCGCGATCGCGGCCTCGCCGTGATCGTTCTGCGCCCGGTCGGCGGGGCTCGAGGCGCTGTCGAGGTGCGCCCGCAACGACGCGGAGGAGTTGACCACCTCGCGGAAGGCGTGCGCGGGCATCGTCAGCACCGTGCAGGCCGTCACCGCCCTGGCCGAGTACTCCCACTCGCCGTCCTGGCCCAGCAGAACCTGCTCGCCCAGGTAGTCGCCGTCGGCGAGCACCCCCAGCACGCTCTCGTTGTCATAGGCGCCCTGCGCCACCTTGGCCACCTTGCCGTGCGCGATGAGCACCACCTCGTCGCGCGGCCGCCCCGCCTCGACGATCGCCTCACCCTGGGCCACCTCCCGCTGGGAGAAACGGCTCGACAGCGCGGCCAGCGCGTCCTGGTCCTCGAACCCGCGCAGCGCGGGCAGCTCGGCCAGCTCGCCGGGGATGACCCGCACATCCGCGCCCGTCGAGGTGAAGGTCACCCGCCCGTCGCCCAGCGCGTACGTGAGCCGGCGGTTGACCCGATAGACCCCGCCGATCGCCTGGACCCAGGGCAGGACCCGCAGCAGGTGCCGCGAGGTGATCTCCTGCATCTGCGGCACCGACTTGGTCGTCGTCGCCAGGTTCCGTGCCGCCGCTGTGCCAAGGCTGAGCTGGTCGTCCGTCATTCCCTCACCCATCCGTTCCGGAGGACTTCGACACGCTCAGTTATCTACAGCTGACGCAAAGTGAAACCTCGAAACGGCAAAGTCTCACGAGCCTCACGGAACCCAACCGCAACAGAACCCGTCAAAAGGGCGTGCACAAACGACGGAAGAGCACCGGACGGCCACAGGGAACCGGGCGGCTCGCGGAGCTCGACCTGCTTCGCTTCATCGCGGCCATGGCCGTCCTCGCCTTCCACTTCTTCGTCGCCTTCGCCTCCGTATGGGGCGAACGGCCCGCCACGCTGTTCCCCTGGCTGGCGCCCGTGGCAGGGCTCGGCATCCTCGGCGTCGAACTGTTCTTCGTGATCAGCGGCTTCGTCATCCTCATGACGATCTGGGGAAGGGGACTCGGGGCGTTCGCCTGGTCCAGGTTCGTGCGGCTCTACCCCGCCTACTGGATGAGCCTCGCCGCCGTGGCCGTCGTGTACGGCGTGCTGGCCGCCAAACCCCTGGACCCCAAGCTGTCGGCAGGCGAGTACGCGATCAACGCCACCATGTTCCAGCGGCTGTTCGGCGTGCAGGACGCCAGCGGCGTCTACTGGTCGCTCTGGGCTGAACTGCGCTTCTACCTGCTGATCTCCATCCTGGTCATCGCAGGCGTCACCTACGGGCGGGTCCTGGCCTTCATGGGCGTCTGGCTGGCCGCCGCCCTCCCCGTGCACTTCCTCGGCGACCACGTCGCCTTCTTCCGCCACGAGGTCGTCGCGCAGATCGTCATGCCCGGCTACGCCGGATACTTCATCGCCGGCATGGCGCTGTACCTCATCCACCGGTTCGGCTCGGCCTGGCTGCCCTGGCTGCTGTTCGCCGCCTCATGGGTGCTGTCGGTGGACTCCGCCCTCGTCCGTGTGGCCAAACGCGTCACAGCGGCCGGCGCCAAGGCCATGCCCGTCACGAACTTCGGCGTGGTCTTCACCATCACGCTGATCTTCGCCGTCATGGCCATGGTCGCCCTCGGCTACCTCAGAATGCCGTCCTCGCCCACGCTGACCGCACTCGGCGGGACCACCTACCCGCTCTACCTCTTCCACAGCGTCGTCGCCGTGGCCCTGATCCCGCCGCTGGTCGGCACGATGCCCGCCTGGATCATCGGCCTGATCGCCACGCTTGTGACCCTGCTCTTGTCGTATCTTGTCTATTCCTGTGCCGAACGACCTCTTCAGCGACTCCTTCGGCCTCGCCGCTCACCGCAAAGCACGCCAATGCCCGCCGTACAGGCTGAAAAGGCGTCGGTGCCATAACTCTGTGACCCTCAGGGACGGTGAAGGGCATAGGCTCGGGCATATAAACGGCGGACAGACAGACCCGGACGAACAGAGGGTGCGCATGACGGTGCGTCGGGTGATGGGCATCGAGACCGAGTACGGCATCTCCGTACCCGGCCAGCCAGGCGCCAACGCGATGGTGACCTCCTCACAGGTCGTGAACGCCTACCTGGCCGCCTCGGCCGCCAGGGCGCGCAGAGCGCGGTGGGACTTCGAGGAGGAGAACCCCCTTCGTGATGCCAGGGGCTTCGATCTGGCCCGCGAGGTCGCCGACCCCAGCCAGCTGACCGACGAGGACCTCGGCCTGGCCAACGTCATCCTCACCAACGGAGCGCGCCTCTACGTCGACCACGCCCATCCCGAATACTCCACGCCCGAGTGCACCAACCCTCGCGCGGCCGTCATCTGGGACAAAGCAGGCGAGCGGGTGATGTACGACGCCGCAGTGCGCGCCTCGGCCATCCCCACCAACGCGCCCATCCAGCTCTACAAGAACAACACCGACGCCAAGGGCGCCTCCTACGGCTGCCACGAGAACTACCTCATGCGCAGAGCCACGCCCTTCGCCGACATCGTCAGACACCTGACCCCCTTCTTCGTCTCGCGCCAGGTCGTGGTGGGCGCCGGCAAGGTCGGCATCGGCCAGGACTCCCGCGGCGAAGGCTTCCAGATCAGCCAGCGAGCCGACTTCTTCGAGGTCGAGGTGGGTCTGGAGACGACGCTCAAGCGGCCCATCATCAACACCCGCGACGAGCCGCACGCCGACCCCGAGAAATACCGCCGCCTGCACGTGATCATCGGCGACGCCAACATGTCGGAGATCTCGACCTACCTGAAGCTCGGGACCACCGCCCTCGTCCTGGCCATGATCGAGGACAACTTCCTCACCCGCGACCTGGCCGTCGACAACCCCGTCCAGGCGCTGCGCGCGGTCTCCCACGACCCCACCTGCCGCTACGAGATCCCGATGCGCGACGGACGCAAGCTCACCGCCATCCAGCTGCAGATGGAATACCTCGAGCAGGCCCGCAAGTACGTCGAGGAGCGCGGCACCGCCACCGAGGAGATGAACAAGGACATCCTCGACCGCTGGGAGTCCGTCCTCACCCGCCTGGCCGAAGACCCCATGCAGCTCTCCCGCGAACTCGACTGGGTCGCCAAGCTCGAGCTCCTCGAGGGCTACCGCACCCGCGACGGCCTCGCATGGTCCCACCCGCGCCTGCAACTGGTCGACCTGCAGTACTCCGACATCAGGCCCGACCGCGGCCTCTACAACCGCCTGGTCGCCCGCGGGCGCATGCAGCGCCTGGTCACCGAGGAACAGGTGCAGCGCGCCGTAGAGAACCCGCCCACCGACACCCGCGCCTACTTCCGCGGCCGCTGCCTGCGCCAGTACAGCGAGTCGGTCGCGGCCGCCTCCTGGGACTCCGTCATCTTCGACATCCCCGGACGCGAGTCCCTGCAGCGGGTGCCGACCCTCGAACCGCTGCGCGGCACCAAGGCCCACGTCGGCGAACTGTTCGACCGCTGCCGCACCGCCGGCGAGCTCGTGGCGGCCCTGACCGGCGGCGACTAGCCGAAGCCCTCTCCCGCGGGGGGCGCGCGTCCTGCGCGTCCCCGCGAGGCGGCGTGCCCGCTAGAGCAGTGAGACGCCCAGCGTCAGCGTCCCCGCCGCCAGCGAGAGGCCGCCCGCGAAGGTGAGCCAGATCAGCCGGCTCGGCTTCGTGTCGCTCGGACGGACCACCGACAGGAAGAAGCCCAGCGGCATCAGGATCGGCGCCGCGACGATCAGCGTGCGCACCAGCGTCTTCACCCCGTCCGTCAGCGGCGACGCGTCGATGTACAGCAGGGCGACCAGGCTGAACAGCACCAGCACGCCCGCGTGAGCGTGCCCCGCCCTCCAGAGCCCGCGGCGTACCGGGTTGTCGTTGTACCCCGGGACGTTGCGCATGAGGTAGGTCAGCAGCGTGACGCCGCCGTAGGCGACGCCCGGGACTGTGATGAGCAACACACCCGCGGTGCTCAGGGTCGAAGGGGACATTCGGGACCTCCTGTGGGATAGGGCTCCAGTATTGGATAGGAGTGCTATCCAGTCAACCCGTTGAAGATCGCGGGGCATCAGGCGCGCAATGTCGGTCGGTTCGGGGAAGATATCCAGTAGAGGCAGTCCCCCAAGCGGAGGTTGATCATGGCGAACAGGGACACCGGCGGTCAGAAGCAGACCGGTCGTCGCGAGAACGAGGTCGAGGAGACCGAGGCCTCGGCAGGCGGCGATGTGCAGGAGCGGCAGGAGAAGCTGACCGACGACGTCGACGCGATCCTGGACGAAATCGACGAAGTTCTCGAAGAGAACGCAGAGGAGTTCGTGCGCTCGTACGTCCAAAAGGGCGGAGAGTAGGGCAAAACGGACAGGTGAAAGGTGCCGGATCGGGTGGAAACGCCGGGTGGAGTTAAGTGGTGTCCGGATTGTGGAGAGACCAAGGCGCTCTCCGAGTTCGGGCTCAACAAGCGCATGGCCGACGGGCGTGCGCGGTACTGCAAGACCTGCTTCCGGGTGAAGTCCACCCAGAGCTACCGCAAGCGCAAAGCCGAGCAAGGAAAGACCGTGCGCGAGCGAGTAGTGGCGCCTGAGGGACACAAGTACTGTCCCCGCTGTCATGAGATCAAGACCAGTGCCGAGTTCGGCAGGAACCGGTCGCAGAAGGACGGGCTGACCGACTACTGCAAGCCGTGTCACACGCAGGCCATGCGTGAGATCAGGATCAAGAATCACGGTAGTGAGCGGAACTATCTGCTCAAGTACCGCTATGGCATAACAGAGGACGACTTCGAGCGGATGCTCGCCCAGCAGGGCGGGCTCTGCGCCATCTGCCGGGTGGTGCCCGGCACGCACGTCGACCACTGCCACACGAGCGGTCTCGTGCGGGGCGTTCTCTGCTTCAACTGCAACAACGCGCTGGGTCACTTCATGGACGATGTCGTGCTCATGGAGGTGGCCGCCCACTATCTCGACGGCGTCGTGCTGTGGCCGGACTATGTGATCCTGCCGGAGCGGCGGAGTGGATCCGTGGCGCCGACCAGGACGTATCACCTGTCGCAGCGGTACCGGATCCGGCACGAGGACGTGGAGAGGATGATCGGCGCTCAGCATGGCCTGTGCGCCGTCTGCTGGGATCGTCCGCCCGAGCACGTGGATCACTGTCATCGTTCGGGTGATGTGCGGTATGCGTTGTGTCTGCCGTGCAATACGGGGATCGGGCAGTTCAGGGATGACGCGGGGGTCGTGCGGAGGGCGATCTCGTATCTGGAGGCGACCTTCGTCGAGTGGGAGTTGGGGGAGGACGAGCTGGCCGAGCTGGCGCGCCAGGAGGATGCGCGGTGGTCTGAGTTCCTGTCGCGGGCGTCGCTCGTGTAGGTGATCGGGGGTCGTCGGCCGGGTGGTTCGCCGGCCGGGTTCCGCCGTTGCCCGCGCCGGGCTGTCCCGGTGGACGGTGACGTCGGTGGCCCGTGCGACCATGTGCCATGGTCATTCCTCCCGAGTTCGTCACCGTCAGTGAAGGTCACCGGTTGGCGGTTCGTCGTGGCGGCCACGGTGGCGTGCCGCTGCTGCTGGTGCACGGCTTTCCCTGTACGAGCCTCATCTGGTCGCACAACATCGAGGAGCTCGCGGCGGCGGGCTTCGATGTCGCCGCCCCTGACCTGCGCGGCTACGGCGACTCCGATTTCGCTCCTGACGGCTTCTATGACTTCGCGGCCTTCAACGCCGATCTGACCGGCCTCATGGACGCCTTCGGCTGGGAGCGGGCGGTGGTCGCGGGGCACGATCTCGGTGCGATGATCGCCATCGATCTGGCGACGCGTCACCCGGGCAGGGTCGACAGGCTGGTGGTGCTCGACGACTCGATGCCCGATCTTCCCGAGGCGTTCGCCGCGGCCGGGATCCCGCCGGGCACGCCCAAGCCGGCCGTCTACGACTATCAGCGCCGCCAGGGCCTGCACGCCGACGAGTTGGTCGCCGAGTTGGACACCCCCGAGCGGCGGCGCCGTTACATCGGTGAGTTCTTCGGCCATCGGATGTGGTGCCCGCCCGGCGCGTTCAGTGAGGCTGATCTCGAGGTGCTGACCGAGCCGTACGGCGACGCGGACCGGTTGCGGGCCTCCTTCGCCGACTATGAGGTGGTGATGGGCGCGCGTCCCATGTCGGCTCCTGAGATGACCGACAGGCCGGTCCAGCAGCCCACGCTGGTGCTCGTGGGGCCCGACCAGGTGACGCTCGGCGAGCACGTCGAGGAGCGGTGCGCGATCGCCTATCCGCGGGTCGTGGGGCCGTTCTGGGTGCGGGGGGCGGGGCACTTCATGCCGTGGGAGAAGCCGACGGTGGTCAACCGCGCCATCCGGTCGTTCTGCGGAGACCTGCTGGCGCGCCACGCGGACTCCAGGGGGGCGCTCTAGCCGTACTCCACCGAGACGCCGAGCAGGCGGACGGGCCGGCTGTGGTCGAAGCGGTCGAAGACGGCGAGGGCGGCCTGTTCGATGGTGGTGGCGTCGTGGGTGGGTTCGGGCAGCTTGGCCTGACGGGTGTGGGTCGTGAACGGGGCCGAGCGGACCTTCACCGTGACGCGGACGACAGGCCGTCCTTCGGTTTCGGCCGCGAGTCGTACGGCCAGGGCGGCGATGTGGGCGCGCATCGCGGCTGGGTCGGTGAGGTCCTGGGTGAAGGTGGTCTCGTGGCTGTGGCCGCGGGGCACCCACGGGGTGGTGGTGACGGTGCTCTCGCCCTTGCCGAGCGCCAGGTAGCGCAGCCAGGGGCCGTTGGTCGGGCCGAAGCGGGCCGCGAGCTCGGCGGGGTCGGCGGCGGCGAGCTGGGCGACGGTGCGCAGGCCGAGGTCGGCGAGTTTCTTGCCGGTCTTGGCGCCGATGCCCCACAGGGCCGTGGTCGGACGTTCTCCCATGACGTGGGGCCAGGTGTCGGTGGTGAGGCGGGAGACGCCCGAGGGCTTCTCGAACTGGGCGGCGAGCTTGGCCTGGTGCTTGTTGTCGCCGATGCCGATCGAGCAGGTGAGCCCGGTCTTGTGGGTGACGGCGCGCTGGATGTCGCGGGCGAGAGCCTCGGGGTCGTCGGTGCGGGCGCCGAGGAAGGCCTCGTCGAGGCCCCACACCTCGACGGTGACGGGGAAGGTGTGCAGGAGTGTCATGACGGCGGCGCTGGCGGCCTCGTAGGCGGGCAGGTCGATGGGGAGGTAGACGGCGTCCGGGCAGCGTCTGAGGGCTGTGCGCATGGGCAGGCCGGAGTGCACGCCGTACTCGCGGGCCTCGTAGGAGGCGGTGGCGACGACTGTGCGAGGGGTGGTGGGGTCGCCGTTGCCGCCGACGACGACGGGACGGCCACGCAGCTCGGGGTTGCGCAGGATCTCCACCGCCGCCATGAAGGCGTCGAGGTCGAGGTGGAGCACCCAGTCCCGCATGGTGTCCAGTATGGACGGGCGCGGACGATCATCGCAGCTCGGCGGGGGAGCGGGTGGAATCGCCACGAGGAGCGTGTCACGACATATCGGCAATTCGGTCGCTCACTTGGCGCGGAAATGGTTCGCGCTCAGCTGATCGTGGGAAGTGCATGCACCAGCACAACATGAGTAGGGTCGCCCTAAGGACACTGAGGTTTTGGAGGGAGTCGCGTGGCACAGCACAGGGATCTGCCCGCCGGCTTGATGAGCCAGCTCTTCGTGAACAACGGAAATTCCTCGTTCTCCGAGTTCGTCGGCAGGCACGCTCCTGACCTACTGCCGGCGCGCGGCGAGGCGCTGGCGACGCCGGTCGGGGACCAGGTGCCGCACGCGACCACGATCGTGGCCGCCACCTGCGCCGGCGGTGTGGTGATGGCGGGCGACCGCAGGGCGACGTCGGGGAACGTGATCTCTCAGCGGGACATAGAGAAGGTCTTCAGGACCGACGACTACTCCTGCATGGGCATCGCGGGCACGGCCAGCACGGGCATCGAGATGGCCAGGCTCTACCGGGTGGAGCTCGAGCACTACGAGAAGATGGAGGGCCGCACGCTGTCGGTGGCCGGCAAGGCCAACCGGCTGGCGACGATGATCCGCGGTAACCTCGCGATGGCGATGCAGGGCCTGGTGGTCGTGCCGCTGTTCGCCGCCTACGATCCCGAGCGCGACAGCGGGCGGATCTTCAGCTACGACGTCGCGGGCGGGCCGTACGAGCGCGACAAGTTCGACGCGATCGGCTCGGGCTCGATCTTCGCCAGGGGCTCGCTGAAGAAGCTCTACAGGGAGAACGCCTCCGCCGACGACATCGTGACGACGGTGATCCAGGCGCTGTACGACGCCGCGGACGACGACTCGGCCACCGGCGGCCCCGACGTGACGAGGAAGATCTGGCCGATCGTCTCCGTCATCGACGCCGACGGCTTCCGCCGCCTGAGCGACGAGCAGGTCGCTGGCGTGGTCCAGCGGATGCTCGAGGACCGCATGATCTCCCCCGACGGCCCCATCGCCCCGCTGCGCTAGAAAGGACCTGCCGAAGTGTCCATGCCTTTTGGATATGCATCGCCCGAGCAGATCATGCGCGACAAGGCCGACTACGCGCGCAAGGGCATCGCGCGCGGCCGCAGCGTGGTGGTGCTGCAGTACGTCGACGGCATCCTGTTCGTCGCCCCGAACCCCTCGAGGGCGCTGCACAAGGTGAGCGAGATCTACGACAGGATCGGCTTCGCCGCGGTGGGCCGCTACAACGAGTTCGAGGAGCTGCGGCTCGGCGGCATCCGCTACGCCGACATCAACGGCTACACCTACGACCGCACCGACGTGACGGGCAGGGGCCTGGCCAACCTCTACGCCTCCAACCTCGGCCGCATCTTCACCGAGTCGATCAAGTCCCTCGAGGTCGAGGTCGTGGTGGCCGAGGTGGGCGACACCGCCGACGGCGACGCCATCTACCGGCTCACCTTCGACGGCTCGGTCTTCGACGAGCACGGCTTCGCGGCGATGGGCGGCCAGGCCGAGGCGGTGGCGACCCGGTTGAAGGAGCGCTACCGCGAGGGGATGACGCTGGCCGAGGCGCTGGAGGTGGCGCTGGCGGCGCTGACCGAGCCGGGCGGCGAGCGCCCGCCCGCCAACCAGTTGGAGGTGGCGGTCCTCGACCGCAACCGCGAGCACCGCAAGTTCCAGCGCCTGGCGGGTCCGCGGCTGGAGCGCCTCCTCCCGGCCGCTCAGGCGCCGGCGGCCTCCGAGGACGAGGACAGCCCGCCCACCGCCCCGGCGCCCGGCGCCGGCGACGGCACCGAATAATCCACCAGCCCGGCGGGCGCATGTACCGGCCCGCAGAGGGCGCCAGCCCGGCGGGCGCATGTACCGGCCCGCAGAGGGCACCAGTCTGTACGGCAGGCGTGCTACGGCCACCGGGGTCACCCGGTGGCCGTCCGTCTTTCACGCTCCTCCAGCGCGACTCCGGCCCTCGCCGTCACATCGCCCGCCCACCCACCGGCCCCGGCCGCGGTGAGGTCGCCCACGCGCCGCCCCAGAGTGAGGTCGGAGCACCCGGCCCTACGCTGGGACTGCCGGGTACCGTCTCGCGGTTTCTGCGGTGAGGTTGCTCGCATTCCGCCGGCTCCGCCCCGGCCCTCGGTAAGGCTCGCCGGGCGCCCGCTTGTGGCTCTGCGGTGCGGTTGCCCGCATGCCCGGCTCCGCGCTGGTTTCGGCCCGGCCCTGGCTCGCGGCTCTGTGGTGAGACTTCCGAGCACCGCTCGCGGTCCTACGGTGACATCGCCCCCGTACTCGCTCCGGCTGGCGCATCGTCTACGCGAGCCTGTCGGCCTCGGTTACCGCCGTAAGGTCGTCCCCGCACATCGCCGGCAGACGGGAGGGGATTCGGGTCGCCTCTATCGCTCACCGTCACGTGCCCCGCACTCTCTATGGATGTGACCGGGATCACGTGATCTCGCGCGAACCGGGGCTCCAGGTTGTGGATCAAAGAGCGTGTGAAGACGAGAACCCTCGCGACCGGCGTAGCCGCGCTCGCCTGCTCCCTGGCCCTCACCGGCGGCCTGGCCGCCCAGGCGGAGGCCGGGGCGATCCCGAAGTACAAGGCGCCCCAGATCTTCGGGACGACCTTTCAGGCCGACCCCGGCCATGACTTCACCAAGGGTCTCCACTCGCGCCGCAACGGCATCCTGCGCGGCTGGATCACGGCTGTGCGGAGCGACGGCACCGCCGAGTACGAGCCGATCAAGTGGAAGCGGGACAAGCACACCGAGGGCTACTTCGTCGGTCCTCCCGAGGGCGACGTGACCGCCTATGCCTCGCCGATCGCCAAGAAGGTGGTCTTCCTCAGCGCCTCGGGCTGCAGCGGGTCGGGCGCGGGCATGACGGTCGACCGCAGGACCGGCCTGGGCAACAAGAGTTGCTCGAGGAGCACGCTGATCAAGCGAGCGAAGGTGGGCCAGCGGGCCTCGCTCATCACGGTCCACAAGGGCGAGATCGTAAAGGTTCAGGAGATCTTCACTCCGTGATCGCGCGCGGGACCGTCCGCGGGGGCGGCGGTCCCGCGAGCCACGACGACGGCCACGAACAGCGCCAGGCACAGCGGCGTGTACAGCAGGGCATTGAGCCAGTAGAACGGCGTTGACGTCTGCACGCCGAATCCAAACGCCCACACCAGACCGAGCACGGCACGCGCCAGCACACCGAGCGCCAGCACCCCGGTCACCAGCCGCACCACAGGCGCCACCAGCAGGCCCGGCATGCGCCGCGCCCCCACCCGCCCAACTTCACCGCCACCACCGCGAAAGCCACCGCCACCGCCACCGCCGGCACCGGCACCGGCAGCGGCGACTCCGCCAATACCTCCACCGCTGTCGGCAACGCCGAACCTGCCGCCAACTCCCCGGTCGCCCTCGGCACCACGGCGACGGACGCCGACACGTCGGATTGCGGCACCGCTGAGTTCGGCACCGGCGAGGCCGCCGATACGGCGGTCTGCGGTATCGCCGAATCCGCCGTCACCTCCGCCGACGTCGGCGACTCCGAACTCGTCGTCGATTCCATGGGGGCTTTCGGCGCCACCGTGACGGCTGCCGACAGGGCGGGCTGCGGCACCGCCGCCGTCTCCGCTAGCGGCGACGCTGCGGTCTCCGACGCTGGCGACGCCGCTCGCCCCCGCCTCGAGGTCCCCGAGTCTGGTGGTGGTGATCAGGGCCGCGGAGGCGGTCAGGAGGGCGGCGGCCAGGGGGAGCAGCACGCGGGGCGTGAAAGGCACCTCCATGTTGAGCACCGCCAGGGACAGGGTCCTGACGTCGGGGGCGGGCCAGATGGCGCCCGTCGTCCAGTAGAGGTGGGCGGCGGCGTCCACGGCCAGGACGGTGGCCGCCGCGTAGGCGGCGCGCGCTCTTGTCTGTCGCTTCATGTCCACCAAGGAGGCCGCGCGGAGCCAGGGGGTTCCCGCTTGTGACGCTCCTCACAGGAGGGAACCGATCTGCCCGCCTGCCACTCTTGGCAGGTATGAGGACAGTGACGCGCGCCGCACGGCCGTTACGGCCCGGCGTGGGGCGCCGCCGGGGCAGGGAGCGCCAGTGGTAGATCCCGAGCTGCTGAGGGCCGCCCAGGGCGGCGACACGATGGCGATGAACGACGTGCTGGACGAGCTGTCGCCGTACGTCTTCAAGATCTGTGGCGCGATCGCGCCGCAGCACGGCCCCGACGCGGCGCAGGAGACGCTGATCGCGGTCTTCCGCCATCTGGCGGGGGTGCGGGAGCCCGCGGCGCTGCGCGGCTGGGTGCGGGCGATCGCGGTACGCGAGGCCGTGCGGATGGCCAAGAGGAACCCGCCAGGGCGCGAGGCGGCGGGGGAGCGGGCCGCCAGGGACGGCGGCGAGCTGTCGGTCGAGGTGCGCGACGTGCTGGCGCGGCTGTCTCCCGAGCACCGGGTGGTGCTGGTCCTGCGCGACCTGGAGGGGCTCGACGAGGAGCAGGCGGCCGCGGTGCTCGGCCTGCCCAAGGGCACGGTGAAGTCCCGCCTGCACAGGGCGCGGCTCGGATTCAGAAAGGCATGGCAGTGAACATGGCTGTGAACGACGATCTGGATCCGGTGCGGCGCCTGCGTGTCATGGCGGCCGCGACCCCCGGCTGCGTGGTGGTGGAGCGTGTGATCGCCGCGCCGTTCGAGGAGGTGTGGGCCGTCGCCGCCGACCTGGAGGGCGAGCTGCCGCGCTACCAGCCCAGCGTCAAGACGCTCAGGGTCACCCCGGGCGAGGGCGACAGGCTGGAGGTGGTCGCTCTGGGAAGGGCGGGGCTGTGCGCGAGTTTCGCGGCCGTGCTGCGTCCCGGCTGGTGCTGGATGCAGAGCCGCACCAGCGTGTTCGGGCTCGCGGCCGTCCCCGTCGAGGGCGGCACGTTGCTCGGGCGCGCGGGCGCGACCCGGCGGCGTGGGGTGCGGATGCTCGCCGCGCCGCTGCTCAGGCGGGCCTTCGCCGCCGAGCTCGACAGGTTCGAGTCCCGCGTCAGGCAACGCGCTCAGTAATCGAAAGAAAACCGAAACACGCGAAGATCTCTCCCGCTGGCCATTTCGGGGAACTAGTGTGAGGTGATGGATCGTCGCATCTTCGGGCTGGAGAACGAGTACGGCGTGACCTGCACGTTCAGGGGGCAGCGCAGGCTGTCGCCTGACGAGGTCGCTCGTTACCTGTTCCGCCGGGTCGTCTCCTGGGGCCGATCGAGCAATGTCTTCCTCCGCAACGGCGCGCGTCTCTACCTCGACGTGGGCAGCCACCCCGAGTACGCAACACCAGAGTGTGACAACGTCATCGAGCTCGTCACCCACGACAAGGCGGGCGAGCGCATCCTTGAGGGCCTGCTCGTCGACGCCGAGAAGCGGCTGCGCGAAGAGGGCATCGCGGGTGACATCTACCTGTTCAAGAACAACACCGACTCGGCCGGCAACTCCTACGGCTGTCACGAGAACTATCTGGTCGGCAGGCACGGCGAGTTCGGCCGCCTGGCCGACGTGCTGATCCCGTTCCTGGTCACCAGGCAGATCATCTGCGGCGCGGGCAAGGTGCTGCAGACGCCACGAGGCGCCGTCTACTGCGTCTCCCAGCGGGCCGAGCACATCTGGGAGGGCGTCTCCAGCGCCACGACCAGGTCCAGGCCCATCATCAACACGCGCGATGAGCCGCACGCCGACGCCGAGCGCTTCCGCAGGCTGCACGTCATCGTCGGCGACTCCAACATGAGCGAGGCGACCATGCTGCTCAAGGTCGGCGCCACCGACCTGGTGCTGCGCATGATCGAGGCGGGCACGGTGATGCGCGACCTGTCGCTGGAGAACCCGATCAGGGCCATCCGCGAGGTCTCCCACGACATGACGGGACGCCGCAGGGTGCGCCTGGCCAACGGGCGCGAGGCCTCCTCGCTGGAGATCCAGCAGGAGTACCTCACCAAGGCCAAGGACTTCGTCGACAGGCGCGGTGGCGACGCCATCGCCCGCAGGGTGCTGGAGCTGTGGGAGCGCACCCTGCACGCGGTCGAGACCGGCAACCTCGACCTCGTCTCCCGCGAGATCGACTGGGTGACGAAGTACCAGCTCATCGAGCGCTACCGCAAGAAGTACGACCTGCCGCTGTCGAGCCCTCGCGTGGCCCAGCTCGACCTGGCCTACCACGACGTGCACAGGCGGCGGGGCCTGTACTACCTGCTGCAGAAGCGCGGCGCGGTCGAGCGGGTGGCCTCCGATCTGAAGATCTTCGAGGCCAAGTCGGTGCCGCCGCAGACCACCAGGGCGCGGCTGCGAGGGGAGTTCATCCGCAAGGCGCAGGAGAAGCGGCGCGACTTCACCGTCGACTGGGTGCATCTCAAGCTCAACGACCAGGCGCAGCGCACCGTGCTGTGCAAGGACCCGTTCCGCAGCGTCGACGAGAGGGTGGACAAGCTCATCGCCGGAATGTAGAGACCGTTTACCAGTTACTTATCAAGGTCGTACACGGGGGTCGGGTAGGGTGACGCGAACCTGTCCGACTTCCTTGAGGGAACTCCATGCGCCGCCGCCTGGCCGTACTTGCAGCAGTGCCTTTGATCTTCGCCGCAGCGTGCGGCACGCAGCCCGCCAGTGACACGTCCGCCGCGGCGTCGGGGCTGAAGGTCACAGGGAACGTGGGTGCCAAGCCCACGGTGACCTTCCCCGCCGGCGATCCCGCCAAGAAGTCGTCGATGGAGGTGCTGAGCCCCGGCACGGGCGCCGGCGTCGCCAAGGGTGACACCGTGTTCGTGAACCTGTCCGTGTGGAGCTGGGACGGCAAGCAGAACACGCTCGAGGGCTCCACCTACGACACCAAGAAGACCGAGCCGATCACCGTCAACGACAACATGCCGAAGGTGATGATCGACGGCTTCGGCAAGACCAAGCTCGGCGGTCGGTTCATGACCGTGGTGGCCAACGACAGCTACACCGAGCAGGAGCTGGCCCAGGCCAAGCAGAACGGCGTCGACACCTCCAAGCCGAGGGTCTTCGTTTTCGACCTGGTCTCCACGCTGCCCAAGGCCGCCCAGGGTGAGGCCAAGGACGTCAAGGTCAAGGGCGTGAAGCTGACCAACCCCGGCGGCGACGCCGCGCCGGTGCTGACGACCAAGACCTCCGACAAGCCGCCGGCCAAGCTGATCAACAAGACGGTCATCGAGGGCACGGGCCCGGTCATCAAGAAGAACCAGTCGGTCGTCGTCCACTACACCGGCAAGCTCTGGGGCAGCGACAAGCAGTTCGACTCCAGCTGGGGCAAGGACCCGTTCACCCTGCAGGGCGTCGGCACCGGCCAGGTCATCAAGGGCTGGGACCAGTCGCTCGAGGGGGCCAAGGTCGGCAGCCGCCTGCTGCTGGTGATCCCGCCGAACCTCGGCTACGGCGACAAGGACTCCGGCACCATCCCCGCCAGCAGCACGCTCGTCTTCGTGGTGGACGTTCTGGGCGCCTACTGACACGAAATCTGATAGACCGGTGGCCCGGTGGCAGAGTCTCTGCCGCCGGGCCATTCGTGTCCGACGGGGTGTGTCTCAGGGAGGACGTCCATGCGCCTGCTTCTGCTGCTGGTGCCGCTGGCGCTGCTGACCGCGTGTACGGGCGCCTCCGCGGGCGACGACCTCGACCTCAAGGTGGGCGGGCAGTTCGGGGCGAAGCCGACCATCGTCTTCCCCGACGGCAAGCCCTCGGCCGAGCTGCAGATCGACCAGCTCACCGCGGGCAAGGGCGCGAAGCTGGGCAAGGAAGACGTGGCGATCGTGCAGTACACCGCGCACATCTGGGACGGCAGGGAGAACCGCCTGGTCGACTCCAGCTTCAACCGCGGCACACCCGCCGCCTTCCCCGTCGGCCGGCTGCTGCCCGGGCTGGACAAAGCCCTGCAGGGCCGGGCCGTGGGCAGCAGGGTGATCGCCGCGATCCCGCCCAAGGACGGCTTCGGCGCCAACCCGCCGCAGGGCATCGGCCCGGACGACGACCTGTTCTACGTGATCGACATCCTCGGCGCCCACGCCAAGGACGCCCACGCCTCGGGCGCCGGCGCGCTGGGCGGGGTCAGGGTGAGCGGCGCGGGCCGTCCGAAGCTGGTCATCCCCGCCGGCGCCGCGCCCCGCGCGTTCGCTGCGAAGGTGCTCGCGCGCGGCGAGGGGCCGAAGACCAGGGCGGGGCAGCTGCTCGTCACCCAGCACGAGGGCGCGGTGTGGGGCTCCAGGAGGGTCTTCGACTCCACCTGGAAGTCGGGCCAGCCCAAGGCGTTCAAGATCGGCGAAGGCAGCGTCATCAAGGGCTGGGACCGCGCGCTCGTGGGCGTCCCGACGGGCAGCAGGGTGCTGATGATCGTGCCGCCCTCCCACGGCTACGGCGCGACGGGCCATCCGCAGTTCGGCATCACGGCGACCGACACCCTGGTGTTCGTCGTGGACGTGCTGGCCGCCTACTAGGGGCTCGTAGACTCCCCGCTGTGAGCGACCTCGAGGCCCTGGCCCAGCTGAACGACCCTGTCCGACGCAGCCTGTACGCGTTCGTGTCGGCCAGCGGCGGCGAGGTGGGGCGCGGCGAGGCGGCGGCGGCCGCCGGGGTGTCCAGGACTCTGGCCGCCCATCACCTCGACAAGCTGGTCGAGGCGGGGCTGCTGGAGGCCGGGTTCAGGGCGCAGGAGCGCAAGGGGCCGGGCAGTGGCCGTCCTGCGAAGGTCTATCGCAGGGCGCGCGCGGAGCTGTCGGTGAGCCTGCCTCCTCGCGACTACGGCTCGCTGGCCTCGGTGCTGGCCGAGGTCGTCGACCTGCTGGGGGGCGAGGAGCAGGCCGAGGAGGCCGCGCGCGCCATGGGGCGCAGGCTGGCGGCGGGGCGCGAGGCCGACGCGGTGGAGGTGCTGCGCGAGCGCGGTTACGAGCCCTACGCGGAGGAGGGTGAGGTCAGGCAGCGTAACTGCCCCTTCCATGCGCTGGCCGAGCGGCAGCCGCTGCTGGTGTGCTCGATGAACCTGGCGCTGTGCCAGGGCCTGCTCGAGGGCCTCGGCCAGGATCCGGGGCGCGCCAGACTCGATCCGCGGCCAGGCGAATGCTGCGTCGCCCTTTCTAAAACCAATGAAAATTGACATAGTAGGGGCCATGCATCTCGCCCAGTTGAACATCGCGCACCTGCGCGCCCCCCTCGACACCCCCGAACTGGCCGACTTCGTCGCCAACCTCGAACCCGTCAACCTGCTGTCCGACGCCGCGCCCGGTTTCGTGTGGCGGTTGAAGGAGAGCGAGAGCGACCCGACCGCCACCGTCCAGCACGAGTACGGCGACCACCTGGTGATCAACTTCTCGGTGTGGGAGTCGCGCGAGACGCTCTGGAACTTCGTCTACAAGAGCCCGCACATGGCCGTGCTCAGGCGGCGCAGGGAATGGTTCCTGCGCATCGCCGACCCCTACAGCGTGATGTGGTGGGTCCCCGAGGGGACGATCCCCTCGCTCGCCGAGGGCATGGAGCGCCTTGAGCGCCTCAGGGCCGAGGGTCCCGGCCCCGAGGCGTTCACCTTCAAGGACTTCTACGAAACGACCACGATGCCCAGGCACATCTCGTCCTGGGTGCCCTCGCCCCAGACCACGTAGCGCGGCGGCAGGTCGCGCAGCAGCGGCAGTTGGGCGCGCAGCGAGGCGTCGTGGGTGCAGGTGGTGCGGATCGTGTCGCCGGGTCTGACGGTGACAGGTTCGGCCAGCGGCTGCAGCGCCTGGTTGTCGAAGTCGTAGCGCGGCACGTCGAGCAGGGTCCGCGCGCCTGGCTTGCCGGGGTTCAGCTCCACCTTGATGGAGCGGCCCAGCAGGTGCATGTGCCCCGCCAGGGCGTGCAGCGTGGCGGGCTCCTGGACCGGCATGTCGCAGTGCTGGGTGGGTCCCGGTGCGGGTTCGCCTCCCGAGCACCACTTCACCAGTGCGGTGGTCTGCTCCTTGGCGTCCAGGCTGAAGCGCCTGCTCACGTCGGCGATGGCGGCCTCGCGCTCGCACAGCGCGCCCTTCTCCTCCGCCGTGCACGGCAGCTCGATGGGGGCCATGAACAGCTCGGTGCGCAGCGGCGTCAGCTTGCCGGTGGTGAGGCGCAGCCTGACACTCGACTGGTCGTCGCCCGCCGGACGGTCGCCGATCGCCAGCGTGCTGTAGTGCACCTGCATGATCAGCGCGCTGCCGGCGGCCATCGGGTAGCCGAGCTTCGGATCGAGCAGGATCTCGCTGGTGCCGGGCGCCCAGTGGCCGATCCAGTCGGCCTCGCCCACCCCCGCGTCGCCGAAGCAGCCCCAGCCCTCGCCAGGCTCCTTGGCGTCGTGGGCGCGCACGTCCGCCACCTTGTCGGCGTCCACCCTGAACAGGATGGCGTGGTGCACCACGTCGCCGTTCTGCGCGGCGAACTGGGTGCCGGTCAGGAAGGTGTCGCCGTCCTTCAGGCCGGGGTCGACGAGGAAGCAGCGGTATTCGTCCGTGCCGCCGTTGGGCGGGTCGGGCGTGTAGGGCTTGGGCATCGTCAGCGTGACGAACCGCTCGCCTCCGCGCAGCGGCGCGGTGGCGGGCGCCGTCTCCGGGGTCCCGTGCAGGCCACTGTGAGCGCCGCTGTGCTGATCACCGGGCCGGGCGGTCGGCCGGTCGCCGCCGGAGACGGCGCCGCCCGCCCCGCAGGCGGTCAGGGCCAGGGCCAGGATCGTGAGCAGTGCGACACGAGTTCGCTTCATCACCCCACGATCCCCGCACGGAGGCGCCGTGTCGTCACTCCTCGGGAGGATCCCGGCTCTAGTCCAGAAGTGTGATCGCGTGCCGCCCTGCCGCCGCCGAGGCCAGGAAGTAGGCCAGGTCCTCCTCGAGCCCCCGACCCATCGTCGACAGCTTGACAGGCGAGTCGAGCAGTGCCTCGTACAGCCCGTCCACGGGCACGGAGACCAGCTCGTGCCGTACGGCCAGCAGCTCGGCCTGGTCGCGCACCCGCTCGCCGAACTCGCCCGGCAGCTCCGGCACCACCACCTGGGCGGGCGTGAGCGCCACCCTGCCGTAGGCGGTCAGCGAGTGGTGCGAGACGCCGATGTGCCGCTCGCGTCTGTCCCCCTCGCTGATCCGCAGCGCCGCGACCGGGCGGCCGCCCAGCACGGCCGCGGCGTTGACCGCCTCGCCCGCCGACACCCCCGAAAAGCCCCACCTGGTGCCGGTGCCGAGGTTGCCGGGGCCCTGGGTGACGATCGCCACGTCGGCCTCCAGCACGTGCCTGGCGGCCAGCAGGCCGGTGTGGGTGGTGACGGCCTCCACGTCTCCGCCGAAGGACTGGCCCACGGTCACCACGCCGGCCAGCCAGCCGATCTCGCGCAGCTTCGCGCAGGCCATGGAGAACCAGGCCGGAAGCGCGCCGCCGTCGAGCATCACGTAGGCGACCCTGGGTCTCGGCCGCATCCCGCACAGGATCGGCGGCAGCGCCGAGTGCAGGTCGGCCACCACGACGGGCATCCCGTCGAGGGAGTCGGCCTCGCGCAACAGCTCGTGGAAGGGGGAGTCCTGCTCGTCCGCGCCGAGGACGGTGGCCTGCATCGGGGTGTAGCGTGCCTTCACCAGGTGGCCAGGACCTTCAGGATCTTCCGGCAATCTGTTCGGGACGGCCACCACCATGGCGTAACCTCCCGTACCGAGACCCATCGCGAGTGCGGTCGTGTTGAGCAGCACCTCGTCACCCGGTTCAGGACGCCCCACCAGTGGGGGATAGGCCAGCGCCCTGCAGGTCCCCTCGGGGACGGTGACCTCGAGCTCCACAGCTCCCGGCCACTCGCGCCGGATCCGGACAACCTCGCCCTTGCGCCATCTGATCACGGAGGCAGGGTAGCGTCGAACGAGTGAGGAGAAGGGCAGATGTCGCGCCGTAAGACAGAGCGGTTGCTCAATCTTGTGATCTGCCTGCTCGCGACGCGCCGGCCGCTGTCGGCCGAGCAGATCCGCCAGGCCGTGCCCGGCTACGACCGCGACGGTGACGAGGCCTTCCAGCGGATGTTCGAGCGCGACAAGAACGAGCTGCGCGAGATCGGCATCCCCATCGAGGTCCACCGCGACCCGTGGGAGGACGAGCCGGGCTACCGCATCCAGCGCGAGGCCTACGAGCTGCCGGAGATCACGCTGGAGCCCGACGAGGCGGCGGTGCTCGGCCTGGCCGCGCAGGTGTGGCAGCGCGCCAGCCTGGCCGAGGCGGCCAGCGGGGCCCTGCTGAAGCTGCGCGCGGGCGGCGTCGCCACCGACGCGGGTCCCGGCGAGGCGCTGGAGCTGCGCGTCGACACGCGCGACCCCTCCTTCCCCGCGCTGTGGGAGGCGGTGCGCGACAGGCGCGTCGTCAGGTTCGACTACCGTCCCGCCGCGGGCGAGTCGGTGCGCACGCGCACGGTCGAGCCGTGGGGCGTCATCAGCCGCAGGGGCAAGTGGTACGTGGCCGGCTTCGACCGCGACAGGCAGGCCCCCCGCGTCTTCAGGCTCAGCCGCATCACGGGGCAGGTCGCCCCGGTCGGCAGGCCAGGGGTGGTCGAGGTGCCCGAAGGGGTCGACCTGCGGGAGATGGTCGGCTTCCCCGAGGAGGCGATGCAGGAGCGCACCGCCGTCCTCGAGGTACGGCAGGGCGCGTGCGAGGGGCTGCGGCAGGTCGCGCGGGCCGTACGCGAGGGGCGCGAGGGATGGGACACGGTGGAGCTGGTCTTCGCCGACCCCGAGCGGCTGGCGGGATGGATCGCCAGCCTGGGCGCCGACGTGAGGGTGGTGGGGCCGCCCGACGCGAGGGAGGCCGTGATCGCACGACTGAAGGGGGCGCTGGCATGAGTTCGACGGCGGATCGGCTGCCGAGGCTGCTGGCGCTGGTGCCGTACCTGATGTCCCACCCCGGGGCGCAGGTCGACGAGGTGGCCGCGGTGTTCGGGCTGAGCGAGAAGCAGCTCATCGACGACCTGCAGCTGGTGTGGATGTGCGGGCTACCGGGCCACACCCCCGGCGACCTGATCGACGTCTCGTGGGACGGCGGCGAGATCATCATCGACAACGCCGACACCATCGCCCGCCCGCTGCGCCTCGGCATCGACGAGGCCAGCGCGCTGCTGGTGGCGCTGCGGATGCTGGCGGCCACCCCCGAGCTGGCCGAGTTCGCCCACGGCGACGCGCTGCCCCGCGTGGTGGCCAAGCTGGAGCAGGCGGCGGGCGAGGGCGCGGCGGCCGTCAGCAGCCAGTTCGCCGTCGACGTGGAGTCGGCCCCCGACGCGGCGGCCAGGGTGCGCGAGGCGCTGACCGGCAGGCGCAGGCTCTCGCTGCGCTACTACGTGCCCGGCCGCGACGAGGTGACGCCCCGCGAGGTCGACCCGACCCGCCTGGTCATGGCCGACGGCCGCACCTACCTGGAGGGCTGGTGCTACAGGGCCGAGGCGATGCGGCTGTTCAGGCTCGACAGGATGCTGACGGTCGAGGTGCTCGACGTGCCCGCCGACCCGCCCGCCGGCGCCGAGCCGATCGACGTCACCCAGGGCGTCTTCAGGCCCTCGCCCACCGACGAGCTGGTCGTGCTGGAGGTGACGGCCGCGGGGCGGTGGGTGGCCGAGTACTACCCCTACGAGCAGGTCGAGGAGCTGGGGGAGGGGCGCATGCGTATCACGCTGCGCGCCCGTGACGACGACTGGACGCTCAAGCTGCTGCTGCGCCTGGGCGACACCGGCAGGATCGTCTCGCCGCAGGCCATGGCGGCCAAAGTGCAGCAGGAGGCCGAGCGGGCGCTGGCGCTGTACGCTCAGGCGTCATGAGCTGGATCTACGTCGCGGTCGCGCTGGGCGTGGCCGGCCTTGCCGTTCTGGGGTTCGCGACGGCCAGGGTGTTGACCGAGGCCAGGCGGCTGAGCGACGAAGTGCGGCGGGCCAGCGCCCGGATTGCGTCCAGCGAGCAAACATTGCGCCTCCGAAATGGGGCGAAAGGGAGCCGAGGGGATGAGTCTGGGCTTCCGGCAGCGTACGATCGTCGGTGAGATTGCACCTCGCTCAATAAGGATGTTTCATGCCGAACCTCGGAGTACCTGAGCTGCTGATCATCGCCTGCGTGCTGGTCCTGCTGTTCGGGGCCAAGAAGCTGCCGGAGATGGCGAGGGGCGTGGGCAAGTCACTGCGCATCTTCAAGGCCGAGACCACCAAGCTGCGCGAGGAGGACGACGAGTACAGCGCGACGCAGGCCGCCCAGCCCGCGCCCGCCCAGTCGCAGCCTCAGCCCGCCCAGCCGCTGGCCGCCGCCCCCTCGCCCGAGGAGCAGGCCCGCCAGCTCGAGGAGCAGGCCGCGAAGCTGCGCGCGCAGGCCTCGGCCAACAAGAACGCCTGACTCACACCCCACCTCTCCAGGGACCGCTGAATGGCGCTGCTCAAACGGCCGACCAAGGCCACCGTCGACGATGAGGGGCGCATGCCCCTCATGGAGCATCTGCGCGAGCTGCGCAACAGGCTCGTCTACGCGCTCCTGGCGCTGGTCGTCGGCGCTGTCGTCGGGTTCTTCGTCTTCGATCCCGTCTGGGCCTTCCTCAAGGAGCCCTTCTGCGACACAGCCGCGGCCCAGCAGTTGCGTCCGGGACAGTGCACGCTGACCACAGGTGGCATCCTCCAGTCGTTCTTCACCACGCTGAAGGTCTCGGCGATGGTGGGCATCCTGGTGTCCTCGCCCGTCTGGCTCTACCAGATCTGGGCGTTCGTCACTCCCGCGCTCTACCGCAACGAGAAGCGTTACAGCGTCGCTTTCCTGGCCATCGCGATCCCGCTCTTCCTCGGTGGCGCCGCGCTCGCCTACATCATCATGGACACCAGCCTGGCGATCCTGCTGGGCTTCATGCCGGCCGACACCGTCGCGACCATCCAGATCAACGAGTACCTCGACTACGTGCTGATCATGCTGGTGATCTTCGGGGTCTCGTTCGAGCTGCCGCTGATGCTGGTCTTCCTCAACGTCATCGGGGTGCTGTCGCACGCCACGGTGAAGAAGCACCGCCGCACCGTCGTGTTCCTGATGTTCGTCTTCGGAGCCGTCATCACGCCCGGCGGAGACCCGGTCACGATGATGGCGCTGGCCGCGCCGATGGTGATCCTCTACTTCCTGGCCGAGACCGTCATCTACCTGCGCGAGAAGCGCAGGCCACAGGATCCCGACGCGCTGCTGTCCGACGATGAGGCGGCCCCGCTCAAACTGGACGACTGACGGGTGGACCTGGCCCTCTTAGTCAACCCCGCCGCCAGGGGCGGCAGGACGCTGCGCCTGCTCGCGCCGCTGGTGCGCCGGTTGCGCCAGGGCGGGGCCGAGGTCAGCGTGATCGTCGGCGACGGCCCTGCCGACGCCCTGGACAGAGCCTGCACCGCGGTGGCCGAGCGCCCCGACGCCCTGGTGGCCTTCGGCGGCGACGGCCTGGTCCATCTGGCGCTCCAGGCGGTGGCCGGAGGCGAGGTGCCGCTGGGCATCATCCCCGCGGGCACCGGCAACGACTTCGCCGCCGCGCTCGGCCTGACGGGCCGCGACCCCGTCAAGACGATCCTGCGGGGCAAGGCGCGCGCCATCGACGCCGCCCGTGTCGGCCCCGACGAGTGGTTCGCGAGCGTGGTGTGCTGCGGCTTCGACTCCAGGGTCAACGAGCGCGCCAACGCGCTCACCTGGCCGCCCGGCATGGCCAAGTACCTGCTGGCCGCGGCCGGCGAGCTGCGCGACTTCAGGCCCATCCCCTTCAGGATCACCCTGGACGGCCGGGTGGTCGAGCAGGAGGCGATGCTGGTGGCCGTCGGCAACACCCGCTCGTACGGCGCCGGCATGCGGATCTGCCCCACCGCCGAGCCCGACGACGGGCTGCTGGACGTGACGATCCTCGGCGCGGTCGGCAAGGGCGCGTTCGTCCGCTCCTTCCCGCGCGTCTACAGGGGCGCACACGGCGCCCACCCGGCGGTCACCATGGTGAGGGCGAGGACCGTCACGCTGGAGGCGCCCGACGTGGTCGCCTACGCCGACGGTGAGCGGATCGGCCCCCTGCCCCTGACCTGCGCCGTCTCGCCGGGAGCGCTGCGCGTCCTGATTTGAGTAGTGGGCTACTCAGGCGCTGTCCTGCCGGTCGGCTCACCATGGACGCATGCCTCGCCTGATCGTCATCCATCCCCCCGGACTGGAGGGGACCGTCCTGCCCGTCGGGGAGCGGCGGCAGGTGATCGGTCGCGGATCCGCGGCGGATCTGCGCCTGGAGGACCCGCACCTCAGCGCCGCGCACGCCGCCGTCGTGCCCGTCGGGGGCGGCGGCGTCACCATCGAGGACCTCGGCTCCCGCAACGGCACGATGGTCGAGCGGGAGCGGGTCTCCAGGCCGAGACGGCTGCGTGACGGAGAGGTCGTACGGCTCGGCACCGTGCACGCCCGCTACGAGGACGACACGGGCGCGGGTGAGCGCGGTCATACGGCCGCCATGCCGAGAGCCGTCGCCTACCACGTCGGCAGCCAGGCGGCCCACCAGCTCAACAACGTGGCGGGCGACCAGTACAACCACTACATCGAACGGCGCGACAGCTTCCTGCGTCAGGTGGCCGCCTACCGCAGCAAGGCCAGGGCGGTGTTCTGGCTGGGCGTGCTGATGATGTTCGGCGGCGCCGCCGTCTACGC
Source organism: Nonomuraea recticatena (assembly GCF_039533245.1). Lineage (NCBI taxonomy): Bacteria > Bacillati > Actinomycetota > Actinomycetes > Streptosporangiales > Streptosporangiaceae > Nonomuraea > Nonomuraea recticatena. The sequence continues at coordinate 39,893 of NZ_BAAATE010000012.1, forward strand.
CTACTTCCTGCTCAGGGGGATGGGGGACTTCCAGAGCTCGTTCGGCAGCGGGCAGATGCCGAGGGATTTCCCGTTCGGGCCCGACGTGGGTCTCGGGGTGCCGATCGGGCTCGTCGCCTTCGGCGTGGGCTTCGTCGGCAACATCCTGTTCTGGATCGGGCTGATCATGCAGATCGTCGCGGCGGCGCGGGCGCGCAAGGTCGACGTGGATCCGAGGCACTCATGGAACGCGCCCGCCCTACGGAGGTAGCAGTGGTCTTCAACATCGGTTCGCAGCAGGGCAACATCAACAACGTCGCGGGCGACCAGACGATCCACGGCGGCCAGCAGGCCTTCGTGGGCGGGCAGCCCGCCGACTGGGCGGCTCAGCTGGCCGAGGCGTTGCGGGGGGCGGGCATGGCGGCCCAGGCGGCGCAGGCCGAGGCCGTCAGGGCCGAGCTGGAGAGCCCCGCTCCGGACAGACAGGCCATCGCGGGGCGGCTGACGAGCATCGCGCAGGCCGTCGGAGCGGTCGCGGGGGCGGGGACGGCGCTGCGCGAACCGCTCGCCGCGCTGTGCACCTGGCTGGGGTCTCTGGGGACGCCGATCCTGCGCATGATCGGCCTCTGATCTACAATGTAAAGGCGCTTGCCCGGGACGTCCGCCGCCGCGACGGGCGTCCCGGGCCCAGCGCAGGGGCGGCCGGCGAAGAGCGCCGAGCGGGGTTCCGGCGTGCTCGAACGCGGGCCTGGCGGCTACCTGGCCTGACCGGAATGGCGGTTTCGGTAGGCTGGCGGGTATGACAACGCCAGCGGAACGCTACGCGGCCTTCCGTGACAAGCACGGGGACGACGGCGCCGCACTTCGATCGTTTCGGGGGCACTACGAGTTCGAGCTGGACGACTTCCAGCTCGACGCGTGCAGGGCGCTGGAGGCGGGCGACGGCGTTCTGGTGGCGGCGCCCACGGGCTCGGGCAAGACGGTGGTGGGCGAGTTCGCCGTCCATCTGGCCCTTGAGCAGGGGCAGAAGTGCTTCTACACCACCCCCATCAAGGCGCTGTCCAACCAGAAGTACAACGACCTGGTCAAGCGGTACGGCACCGCCAAGGTCGGCCTGCTCACCGGCGACAACAGCGTCAACGGTGACGCTCCCGTGGTGGTCATGACCACCGAGGTGCTGCGCAACATGCTCTACGCCGGCTCGGCGACCCTGGCGGGGCTGGGCTTCGTGGTGATGGACGAGGTCCACTACCTGGCCGACCGCTTCCGCGGCGCGGTGTGGGAAGAGGTCATCATCCACCTGCCCGAGTCGGTGCGCCTGGCGGCGCTGTCGGCCACGGTGAGCAACGCCGAGGAGTTCGGCCAGTGGCTCGGCGAGGTGCGCGGCGACACCACCGTGATCGTCGACGAGCACCGGCCGGTGCCGCTGTGGCAGCACATGATGGTCGGCAACCGCGTTTACGACCTGTTCTCCACCGAGGAGGGCGACAACCTCTCCAGGATCAACCCCACCCTGCTGCGCCTGACGCGCGACGAGGAGCGGCTGGCAGGCGGCAGGGGCAGGAGAGGGTACGGCAGGCCGCAGCGCTTCCGCACGCCCGACAGGGCCGTGATCATCGACAAGCTCGACTCCGAGGGCCTGCTGCCCGCGATCACCTTCATCTTCTCCCGCGCGGGCTGCGACGCGGCCGTCATGCAGTGCCTGTTCGCGGGCATCAGGCTCACCACCGAGCGTGAGAGCCACGAGATCCGCCAGATCGTCGACGAGCGCACCGCCCACCTGCCGGACGAGGACCTCACCGTGCTCGGCTTCCTGGAGTGGCGCGACTGCCTGGAGCGCGGCCTGGCCGCCCACCACGCGGGCATGCTGCCGGCCTTCAAGGAGGTCGTGGAGGAGCTGTTCACCCGCAGCCTGGTCAAGGCCGTCTTCGCCACCGAGACCCTGGCGCTGGGCATCAACATGCCCGCGCGCAGCGTGGTCATCGAAAAGCTCGACAAGTGGAACGGCGAGACCCACGCCGACCTCACCCCTGGCGAGTACACCCAGCTCACAGGGCGGGCAGGGCGGCGCGGCATCGACGTCGAGGGCCACGCGGTCGTCGTCTGGCAGCCCGGTATGGACCCCATCTCGGTGGCGGGTCTGGCGGGCACCCGCACCTACCCGCTGCGCTCCAGCTTCCAGCCCTCCTACAACATGGCCGTCAACCTGGTCGGCCAGTTCGGCCGCGAGCGCGCCAAGACCCTCCTCGAGGCCTCCTTCGCGCAGTTCCAGGCCGACAGGGCGGTGGTCGGCATCGCCAAGCAGCTGCGCAAGCACGAGGAGGCGCTCGAGGGCTACCACGAGGCGATGCACTGCCACCTCGGCGACTTCCCCGAGTACGCGGCGCTGCGCCGCCGCCTGTCCGACCGCGAGACCGAGCTGGCCAAGCAGCGCGGGAGCGCGCGCAGGGCCGCGGCGGTGCGCTCGCTCGAGGCGCTGAAGCCGGGCGACGTCATCCGCGTGCCCGGCGGACGGCGGGCGGGCCTGGCGATCGTGCTCGACCCCGGTCTCAACCCGCGAGGTCACGGGCCCAACCCGCTCGTGCTGACCATCGGCAAGCAGGTCAAGAAGCTCGACCCCGCCGACTTCCCCGTGCCGGTCGAGCCGCTCGACAAGATCCGCATCCCGCGCAACTTCAACGCCCGCGCGCCGAAGGAGCGCGCCAACCTCGTCTCCACGCTGCTTGCCAAGATCGGCGACCGTGACCTCGGCAAGCCGCCGCGCGCCCGCGACCACGCGGTCGAGGACGAGGAGATCATCGAGTTGCGGCGGCTCATCCGCCAGCATCCCTGCCACGGCTGCGCCGACCGCGAGGACCACGCGCGCTGGGCCGAGCGCTACTACAAGCTGCTGCGCGAGACCGAGGGGCTGCGCCGTCGCGTCGAGGGCCGCTCGCACGTCATCTCCCGCACCTTCGACCGCATCTGCGCGGTCCTCGAGCAGCTCGGCTATCTCGAGGACGAGCACGTCACCGCGGAGGGCCGCCGCCTCGGCCGCCTCTACACCGAGCTCGACCTGCTGACGGCCGAGTGCCTCAGGACGGGGCTGTGGGAGGAGCTCGACGCCGCCGAGCTGGCCGCGTGCGTCTCGGCGCTGGTGTTCGAGTCGCGCCAGGCCGACGACGCCAGGCGGCCCAAGATCCCTGCGGGGCGCGCCCAGGACGCGCTCACGGCGATGGTCAGGCTGTGGGGCGAGCTGGAGGGCATCGAGAAGGACAACGGGCTGTCCATCATCCGCGAGCCCGACCTCGGGTTCGCCTGGGCGGCCTTCCGCTGGACGAAGGGCCACACCCTCGACGCGGTGCTCTCGGACGGCATCAACGGCAACGAGCTGGCGGCGGGCGACTTCGTGCGCTGGGTCAAGCAGCTGATGGACCTGCTGGGGCAGGTCGGCAACGCCGCGCCTCCCGGCAGCAAGGTCAAGCAGACCGCCACCAAGGCCATGGACGCCATGCGCCGAGGCGTCGTCGCCTACTCCTCCCTGTCCTGAGCCCGCCAGAGGAGAGCAGGCGATTCACCTGACGATCGCGAGTGACGGCGGGGCGGAGTCATCTGGAGTCCGGCGGAGGAGACTCTGCCGGGAGCCAAGGACTCGCCTGACGAGGCTGACGTGACGGCGGGGGCCGGAAGTCCTGCTGGGGTGGCGTGATGGAGGGACGGTGACCGGTGACCCCGGTGGCCTTGACCCGGCCTTGCCGTACAGGGTGAGAAAGCAACGAAGGGCTGACCGGGCGGTCAAGGTGTTGTGGTTGGAGGTTCACTCAACGTCACCTTCAGGCCAGTTTCCTGGGTGATCACAGCGGAAATCCCCATGTCGGAAGGTATCCCCCGCCTGGAGGTTGGGATGTTCGCTCTGATCGCTGCCCTGCTGTTCGTGCTCGCCCTCGTCTTCGAGATCGCCGGTGTGGCGGTCGGCGGCCTGCTCACCGTCACCACCCTCGGCACCGCCGGTCTGCTCTGCGTCGCCCTCCACCTCATGGGCGTCGGCGCGGGCTGGAGCCCGCTCAAGAAGTGACCTAGGCCATCGGACATCGGACGGGCCGCGCGTGAGGTTCCCCCGGCTTCGCGCGCGGCTTCCGGCCGTCCGCCGCCCGGACCGGCTCGCTGGAGACCGCGCTCGCTGCTCCGTCCGCCGCCCGGACCGGCTCGCTAGAGACCGGCTGGCTAGAGACCGGCTGGCTAGAGACCGCGCTCGCCCTTGCTCCGCTCGACGCAGAACTCGTTGCCCTCGGGGTCGAGCAGCGTCACCCAGCCGAGGCCCTCGGCGGTGCGGTGGTCCTCATACAGCTTCGCGCCCAAGCCGATGACGCGCTCGACCTCCTCGTCGCGCGTGCGCTCGGTCGGCATCCAGTCGAAGTGGATGCGGTTCTTCACCGTCTTGCCCTCGGGCACCCTGATGAACAGCATGCCGGGCAGGGGCGAGGGGGCCTCGACGAGCACCTCGGGGTCGCCGGGCGCGTCCTCGTCGGACATCGGCCAGCCGGTCACGGTGCTCCAGAACGTCCCGAGCTCATAGGGGTTGGCGCAGTCGATGGTCACATGGCGGAGAATCATGACGGCCAGCCTAACGCCGGTTCTCACGCCGTCGCCCCGGCTCCATGGAGGGGGCGACGACGCCTCAGACGACTGCCCAGACGACTGCTCAGACCACGCCTCAGACGACTGCGCAGACCACTGCTTAGACCACGCCTCAGACGGCGCCTCAGGCCACGCCTCAGGCGGCGGGTAAGGCGGCGGGTCAGGCGAGGGCGAGGGCGAAGCGGACCTCCCGGGTGCCGGGATCGGCCTGGGTGAGCCTGACGCGGACACGTTGGCCCAGCGGCAGCGGCGAGCCGTCGCACTTGGCGATGACGGCGGGGTCGGTGAGCTGCACCTGACCGCCCTGGCGGCGCTCGTCGGTGTCGATCACGACCGCGTCGAAGTCATGGCCGATCCTGTCGCGCAGCACGAACGCCTCCACGAGGTCGACCGAGGCCCGCTCGACGGCCCCCGCGCGGCGTCCGGTGGAGGACATGATCTCGGGAAGGTCCATCAGCCCCGCCTGGATGTCGCCGGGCACCGGCTCGCCCGCGGCGATCGCCAGGCACGTCTCGGTGGCGTAGCGGTCGACCAGGCGCCGCAGCGGCGCGGTGACGTGCGCGTACGGCGCGGCCACCGCCGAGTGCTCGGCCATCGCGGGCGGCTCGCCGTTGAAGGACAGGTAGCCGGAGCCTCGCAGCAGGATCTTCGACTCGTTCAGGAAGGCCGCCTGGGCGGGGTTCTTGGGATCCAGCCCGTGCACGACGTCGCCGTAGGAGGCGCCCTCGGGCCACGGCACCTCCAGAGCGGCGGCGATCCTGCGCACCTTGGCCAGGTCGCCGGGCTGCGGGCTCGGCAGCACCCTCAGCACGCCGATCTCCGCGTCGAGCATCATCGAGGCGGCCGCCATGCCGGTCAGCAGGGAGATCTGCGCGTTCCACGCCTCGGAGGGCAGCGGCACCCGGTACTCCAGCCGGTAGCCGTCGTCGTCGCGGACGACCTCCTGCTCGGGCGTGGGCAGCGTGACGCCGCCGCGCTCCCTCTCCAGCTCCAGCCGCAACCGGCCGACCTCGGCCAGCAACTTGAGCGTGCCGTCGGCGGTGCCGGTGTCGACGGCGGCCTGCACGTAGTCGTAGTCGAGCCGTTCGCGGCTGCGCACCAGCGAGCGCTGCACGTCCACGCCGACAGTGCGGCCCTCGGCGTCGAGGTCGATCCGCCACAGCGCGACGGGCCTGGTCACGCCGGGCAGCAGGCTGGCGGCGCCCTCCGACAGCACCTGCGGGTGCAGCGGCACCTTGCCGTCGGGCAGGTAGACCGTCTCGCCCCTGGTGCGGGCCTCCGCGTCGAGCGCGCCGCCCGGTCTGACGAAGGCGCCGACGTCGGCGATGGCATACCACACGCGGTAGCCCGCGCCCAGTGCCTCGATGAACAGGGCCTGGTCCAGGTCCATGGAGCCGGGCGGGTCGATGGTGACGAACGGCAGCGCCGTGTGGTCCTGCCTGGCCGTCCTCGCGGGGCTCTGCGCCACCTGCTCGGCCTCCCGCAGGACGGCCTGCGGGAACACCTCAGGCAGCTTGATCTCGCGCCTGATCCGCTCGAATCCGTCGGCCAGCCGCGGGTGGACATCTCCGGACACTCGGATGTTCGTGGTCACCCGGTCAACTTATCCCCTGACACCCTGCGGTGCCCCCTTCGACGCCGCCGAAGACCCGGCGGCTAAACCGCTCCATCGGTAGACTCCCGCCCAAGAGGAGGGGGAGCCGTGGGGCGACCGACGATTGCCGACATCGCCGCCAAGGTCGGCGTTTCCAAGGGCGCGGTCTCCTTCGCGCTCAACGGCCGCCCCGGCGTGAGCGAGGAGACCAGGGCGCGCGTCCTGAAGGTCGCCGAGGAGATGAAGTGGCGCCCGCACAGCGCCGCCAGGGCGCTGGGCGGGGCGCGGGCCGAGGCGGCGGGGCTGGTCATCGCCAGGCCCGCCAGGACCATCGGCGTGGAACCCTTCTTCGCCCACCTGCTGTCGGGCCTGCAGGCGGGGCTGTCGGCCGGCGCGGTCGCGCTGCACCTGCTGGTCGTGGAGGACACCGCCGCCGAGATCGAGGTCTACAGGCGCTGGGCCTCGGAGGGGCGCGTCGACGGCTTCATCCTGGTCGACCTGCAGGTGCGCGACCCGCGTATCGAGGTCATCGAGGAGCTCGGCGTGCCGGCCGTCGTGCTCGGAGGGCCGGGACCGCACGGCTCGCTGTCCAGTGTCTGGGCCGACGACAGGGAGGCGATGCTGTCGATCGCCGACTACCTGGCCGCGCTCGGCCACACCAGGATCGCCCACGTGTCGGGGTTGCCCGCCTTCCGCCACACCCAGCGGCGGGTCAGGGCGCTTCGCGACTCGGCGCGCAGGCTCTCCCTGCGGGAGGTGGTGTCGGTGCCGACCGACTTCAGCGACGCGCAGGGCGCCGCCGCCACCAGGGCGCTGCTGTCGCGCAAGCAGCGGCCGACGGCGATCGTCTACGACAGCGACGTGATGGCGGTGGCGGGTCTGGGCGTGGCGGCAGAGATGCGGGTGAGTGTGCCGGGCGAGCTGTCGATCGTGGCCTTCGACGACTCGGTGCTGACCCAGATCGTGCACCCGTCGCTGACCGCGCTGTCGCGCGACACGTTCGCGCTGGGCAGGCGGGTGGCCGAGACGCTGCTCGGCGCGATCGCCGACCCCGCCACGCCGGTGAACGTCAGGACGCCGACGCCGGTGCTGACCGTCAGGGAGAGCACGTCGGCGGCGGATGAAGAGCTTTAGCGGCCGGTCAGGACGTCCAGCAGGCGGTTGAGCGGGGAGTCGAGGCCGTAGCGGTCGGCCAGCCGCACCAGGGCCTCCGGGTCGCGTGGCTTGGCAGGCAGGGTGAGGTCGGCGGAGGGCAGCGGCGCGGAGTCGGCGACCTTGACGACGGCGGGCGCGACCCGCAGGTAGTCGCGGGCGGCGGCCAGCTTGGTGCGCGACCCGGCGGGGAAGCCGTCGTTCTGGCCCGCGTCGAGCGCGGCCAGGATCGCCTCGAGGGAGCCGAACCTGGTGATCAGGGAGGCGGCGGTCTTCTCGCCGACGCCCGCGACGCCCGGTAGGCCGTCGCTCGGGTCGCCGCGAAGGGTGGCGAAGTCGGCGTAGCCGCGCCCGGGGATGCCGTACTTCGCGGTGACGAAGGCCTCGTCGACCAGCTGCAGGTTGCGCACCCCGCGAGCGGTGTAGAGGACCCGCACCGGGCGGGAGTCGTCGACGAGCTGGAACAGGTCGCGGTCGCCTGTCACGATGTCGACCGCGCCGCGGGCCTGGTGGGTGAGGGTGCCGATGACGTCGTCGGCCTCGTAGCCGTCGGACTGCAGGCGGGCGATGCCGACCGCGTCGAGCACCTGCTCGATGACGGGGATCTGCGGCACCAGCGTGTCGGGCACCTCCTCGGTGTGCCCGAAGGCGACCCTGTGCGCCTTGTAGGTGGGGATCGCCGCCACGCGGAAGGCGGGCCGCCAGTCGGCGTCCATGGTGGCCACGAGCTCCGTGGGGGAGTGCTGGCGCACCAGCGTGGCGATCATGTCGATGAGGCCGCGCACCGCGTTGACGGGCATGCCGTCGGGCGCCGTCATCGACTCCGGGATGCCGTAGAAGGCGCGGAAGTAGAGCGACGGGGTGTCGAGAAGCATCAGCACGCCCCCATCGTCGCACCACCCGGCGACAGTTTCGGGCGATGGTGCGGGGAACGGGTCGCTAGAGGTCGAGGATGCCGACGGCCAGCAGGCAGGCGTCGTCCTCGGGGTTGGGCCCTCCGATGCTGGCCACCAGCCGGTCGAGGCCCGAGTCGAGGTCGTAGACCGGCAGCTCGCGGGCGGCCGACAGGGCGAGGGCGAGCCCTTCGTCGAGGTCGCGGGTGCGCCGCTCCACCAGCCCGTCGGTGAACAGCAGCAGCAGGTCGTCGGGGCGCAGCTCGATGCTGGCCAGCTCGTACGGCTGCTCGCCCACCGCCCCGAGCAGCACCCCTCGCGGCGAGTCGAGCTGCTTGGCCGTGCCGTCCCTGACCAGGATCGGCGCGAGGTGGCCGGCCTGCCCCCAGGTGAAGACGTTGGTGGTGGTGTCGAGATGGCCGATCAGCGCGGTGGCCGTGGTGTCGTGCAGGCGGTGCATCACCAGCTCGTTCAGCCACGACAGCAACTGGTCGGCGGCCTGTCCCGTCATGGTCAGCCCGATGAGGGCGTGGCGCAGCTGGGCCATGTGCGCGATCGCGGGCAGGCCGTGCCCGGAGACGTCGCCGATGGCCAGCAGCACCCTGCCGTCGGGCAGCCCCGCCGCCTCGAACCAGTCGCCGCCCAGGTTGGCCGCCTTCTCCGCGGGCACGTAGCGCACCGCCACGCGGGTGCGCGGCAGGTCGAGGCAGCCGACGGGCTCGGGCAGGATGGCCTCGCGCAGCGCGATCATCACGTTGCGCTCCTCTGCCGCCCTCTCGCGCGCCTCGATGAGCTGGCGGCGCGACTCGGACATGATGCGCTCGGCCCTGCGCCGTCCGGTGATGTCCTGGACGACCCCGTGCACGCCGGTGGTCTCACCGGCCCCGACGAGGGGTTCGAGCACGACGCGCAGGTTGCGCACCTCGCCGCCCCTCCTGATCCTGAACTCCGCGTGCACGGGCTCGACGCCCTCGCCGACCGCCCAGAGCAGCTGGTCGAGCGTGGAAAGGTCGGCGGGCTCGACGTGGTCGGCCAGCTCGGACAGGCCGACAGGCCCCGCCGAGGGGTCTCTGCCGAAGATCACGTACACATGGTCGGACCAGACGGCCTCGCCCGTGCGCAGGTTCCACTGGGCCCAGCCCATGTTGCCCAGCCGCTGGGCATGGCCCAGCTGGACGGACAGCGTCTCGGCGGACTCGCGCCGCCGTAGCTGGTCGGTGAGCTGCTGCAGGAGCTCGGCGGCCGTCATCGGCCCGCCGGGCCGCCGGTCGTCACTGGAGGGAAGGGGTGCCGGAGGGCCGCCCACGACGCCGACCATAAGGGGCTCACTTCTCGTATGCACTGGAACGGGACAATTGCCCCACGTTATGTGATCGTCCTTCTACAGAGTGTAGCGGCGGCTTGCGTGTTGTGAGACTTTTCGGGGAATTTGACGAGGGTAGATTGGCCCTTGTGACGTCCGAAGATCTGTATCCCGTTTCCCGCCTCGCCGCCGCCCAGGAGGCCACCGCCAAGGCGGGGCTCGACGCCCTGCTGCTCACGCCAGGCCCCGACCTGCGCTACGTGAGCGGGTACGAGGCGCTGCCGCTCGAGCGGCTGACCTGCCTGGTGGTGCCCGCCCGTGGCGAGTCCTTCATGATGGTGCCACGTCTGGAGCTGCCTGCGGCGCAGGCCTCACCGGCCGCGCGCCTCGGCCTCGACTTCGTCGCCTGGGACGAGACCGACGACCCCTACGGCGTGGTCGCGAGCCGGCTGGGCTCCGTCGCCAAGGTGGGCCTGGCCGACCGCATGTGGGCGATGGCCTCACTCCGCTTCAGGGCCGCCATGCCGGGCGCCGAGCAGGTGCTGGCCGGCTCCGTGCTGCGCGAGCTGCGCATGCGCAAGTCGCCTGGCGAGGTCGCCGCGCTGCGCGAGGCAGGGGAGGCGATCGACTCCGTGCACCGGCAGGTGCCGCAGTTCCTCAAGGCCGGGCGCACCGAGCGGGAGGTCGGCAAGGACATCCACGACGCCATCCTCGCCGCCGGGCACTCCACCGTCGACTTCGTCATCGTCGCCTCCGGCCCGAACGGCGCCAGCCCGCACCACGAGGTCTCAGACCGGGTCATCCAGGCGGGCGAGCCCGTCGTCGTCGACATCGGCGGGCAGCTGCACAACGGCTACTGCTCCGACTCCACCCGCACCTACTGCGTGGGCGAACCGCCTGCCGACTTCGCCGCCTACTACGAGGTGCTCAGGCGCGCCCAGGACGCCGCGTGCGAGGCCGTACGGCCCGGCGTGACGTGCGAGTCGATCGACGCGGCGGCCCGTACGGTGATCGCCGAGGCGGGGTACGGCGAGCACTTCATCCACAGGACGGGCCATGGCATCGGCATCGAGACGCACGAGGAGCCGTACATCGTGGCGGGCAACACCGAGGTGATGGAGCCGGGCTTCGCGTTCTCGGTCGAGCCTGGCATCTACCTGCAGGGGCGGCACGGGGCCAGGATCGAGGACATCCTGGTGTGCACGCAGGACGGCGGCGAGCGCCTGAACAACACCACGCGCGAGCTGGTGATCGTCTAGGGCCGGGTGACAGCGCGGGCCGAGGTGGAACCGGCCGGTGGGGGGCCTGGCACAATCGGGACATCGGAGACCCCGAGCCACATTCCTGGAGCGTGTCGCGATGACCGTTGAGCGTGCCCTGCCCACCCCCGAGGCGCACGACCTGATCGACCTGACCCGAGACCTGATCGCCAAGGAGGTCGCGCCGCGCGCCGCGGGTGACGAGTCCGCGGGGCGCTTCCCGCGCGAGGTCTTCACCACCCTCGGCGCCACGGGGCTGCTCGGCCTGCCGTACCCCTCCGAGTACGGCGGCGCCGACCAGCCGTACGAGGTCTACCTGCAGGTCGTGGAGGAGCTGGCGGCCGGTTGGCTGGCCGTCGGCCTCGGCCTGTCGGTGCACACGCTGTCGTGCTTCCCCGTGGCCGCCTTCGGCTCCGACGAGCAGCGCGCCGAGCTGCTGCCCGACATGGTCGGCGGCGAGCTGCTCGGCGCCTACTGCCTGTCGGAGCCCGCCTCGGGCTCCGACGCCGCCGCGCTCACCACCCGCGCCGTCGCGGGCCCCGACGGTTACACCGTCGACGGCGTCAAGGCGTGGATCACCCACGGCGGGGTGGCCGACTTCTACATGCTCATGGCCCGCACCGGGGACAAGGGCGCCCGCGGGATCTCCTGCCTGCGCGTGCCGTCAGGGCTGGAAGGGCTCACCTACGGCGTGCCCGAGCACAAGATGGGCATGCGCTCGTCTCCGACGACGCAGGTCCGCTTCGACTCGGTAAGGCTCCCGCAGTCCGCGCTGGTCGGCGCCGAGGGTGAGGGCTTCCGCATCGCCATGGCCGCGCTCGACGGCGGACGGCTCGGCATCGCGGCGTGCGCGGTCGGCGTGGCCCAGGCCGCCTTCGACGCCGCCGTCGCCTACGCGGGGGAGCGGCGACAGTTCGGCTCGCGGATCATCGACTTCCAGGGCATCGGCTTCATGCTGGCCGACATGGCCACGCAGATCGCCGCCGCCCGCGCCCTGTACCTGGAGGCCGCGCGGCTGCGCGACGCGGGCAGGCCGTACGGCACGAAGGCCGCCATGGCGAAGCTGTTCGCCACCGACATGTGCATGAAGGTCACCACGGACGCGGTGCAGGTGCTCGGCGGCTACGGCTACGTCGAGGACTTCCCCGTCGAGCGCTACATGCGCGAGGCGAAGGTCCTGCAGATCGTGGAGGGCACCAACCAGATCCAGCGCCTGGTCATCAGCCGCGCCCTCACTCCCGAGTCGCGCCGATGACCTCCGCCAGCTCCCTCGGCAGCGGGTAGGGACGCTCGGCCGGCAGCAGGGCAGTCAGATCGCGGCCCGCGCGCAGCGCCGCGTGCAGGCCGCGGACCTGCTCGGTCAGGTCGGTGATCGACAGCGTCCACTCGCCGACGTAGCGGTCGACGGCCTCGCCCGACAGGCCGATCTGGATCGACCGGTACGGCAGCGCGTTGTGGCGGGGGTCGCGTTCGGGATCCCACTGGACGCGCACCGGCATGTCCCGCCTGTCCGACAGGCAGGAGTGCGCCAGCGCCCACTCGAACCCCTCGCGGGTCAGCTCGATCGCCAGCACGCGGCCCTGGCCCTCCTTGGTGGCGTAGCCGCAGCGGTACATCATCCACAGGAACGACGGTTTGATCCAGGTCATCCGCCCGCGCTTGAACGGCGGGACGAACCGCTGCGCCGCCACCGCGGGAGCGGCGACGGCCGGATCGTAGGCCTGGTAGACGGTGATGGACTCCTCGGTGTAAGCGGCTCGGATCTGCCGGTAGGGGATGCTCATGGCGATCAGCGTGCCGAACCCGCCATATCCCCGGCAACGGGATTACGACAGGGAGAGGCTCTCCTTCACCGGCGCCGAGGGGATCTCGAGGGCGGCCGTTGTGAACCTTTCCGCGCACATGTGGTGAGAACAAGGAGACGACCACGTCGGCACGGGGAACCCCCGGCTGGCCATCTCCTAGGAGTCTCCTCGTGCACGTGCCATCGCCTGGTTCTGTGCTGCCCGCGAACCGCCATCGCGCGTTCCTGCTGGCGCTGATCCCAGCCGTAGTCCTGCGAGCCCTCGCGATGGCCGGCTACCAGCCCGCGCTGTGGTTCTGGGCGGACTCCTTCTCCTACCTCAGAGCGGCCGCCGACCCTGTCCCTGGAACGTTCCGGCCGCTCGGGTACTCCCTCTTCCTCGCCGCGCTGGCGCCGGGGCACAGCCTCGCCCTCGTCACCGCTGTCCAGCACGTCCTCGGTGTGGGCCTGGCGGTCGCGGTGTACGTCCTGCTGCGCCGGCGCGGCCTGCCGGGGTGGGGCGCGACGGCCGTGACCATGCCCCTGTTGTACGACGAGTTCCTGATCCTCCTCGAACACATGATCATGGCCGACGCGCTTTTCACCGTCCTGGTCACGGCGGGGGTGATGGCGCTGTCGCGCCGGGCCGTCACGCCGCTGTCGGCGGGCGCCGGCGGGGCGCTGCTCGGGCTGGGGGCGATCACCAGGACCGTCGGCGTGGCCGTGCTGGTGCTGGCCGTGGTGTTCGCGCTGCTGCGCCGTACCGGATGGCGGCCCCTGGCCGGGCTGGTGCTCGCGGGCGCGCTGCCGCTGGTGGCGTACGCCACCTGGATGTACGGCACGAGCGGCACGTTCGGGCTGACCCGGGCCGACGGGCTCTTCCTCTGGGCGCGCACCATGACCTTCGCCGACTGCTCGGTGATACGGCCGGAACCGGGGCTGGCGCGGCTCTGTCCCACGACGCCGGTGGCCGCCCGGCCCGCGCCCGCCTTCTGGATGTGGGGAGCGGCGTCGCCGCTGGCCGGTACGCCACGCGACAGGAACGCGCTGGCGGGGCGGTTCGCCCGCGCCGCCATCATGGCCCAGCCCTTCGACTACCTGGCCGCAGGGGCAGGTGACCTGGGCCGGCTGCTGCGCTGGGAACGCACCACGGCCAGGTCGGCGTCGATGACGAAGACGAAGACGAATCCCTACTGGTTCCCTTTCGAGGAGCGACCGCTGAAGCAGTCCACCAGGGCGGTGGCGGAGGCCTACGAGGGCGGCCCGGCGGCCACGAGACTCACCGAGCCCTACGCGGGGTGGCTGCGCGTCTACCAGCGCTTCGGATACCTGCCCTTCCCGCTGCTGGTCGCGCTGCTCGGGGGCGCCGTCGTCCTGGCGTCGGTACGGCGGCGGCCCGACGCCCTGCTGCCGGGCCTGGCAGCCGCGGCGCTGGTTCTGGCACCGCCGTTCCTGACCGGGTTCGACGTCCGCTACGTCGTCCCGGCCATCCCGTTGACCTGCATGGCCGCGGGCCTGGCCGCGGTGGGACGCACACACGCCCAAGATTGTCGGGGGCCCTCCGTAGGGTCCTCGACATGAATCCGTGGCAGGAGGTCGTCGAGCGTATCGAGGCCGGCGACAACAAGGACCTGGTGGAACTGCTCCGAGGCTTCGGCGAGGTGGGCAGGCGGGCGGTGGCCGTGCAACTGCCCGCCCATCTGGCCGGTCGTGTGGGCCAGGGCTGGGAGGCCCGCTGGGAGGTGCGCGACAGGGCGGCCGGGTTCCGGCTGGCGGGAGCGGCCTGCCTGGGCGGGGCGGCGCAGGTCGCGGCCTGGCTGAACCGGCGGGAGCTGCGCGGCGTGTCCGCGCCGGAGACCGACGCCGCCAGGATCCTCTCGCTGGTCGAGGACCGGCCGGTGAAATGGCGTGAGGAGCTGGCGGTCCGGCTGGTGCGGCGGTTACGCCCGCTCACCCGCCGAGGGTGGCCGAGGAGCGGCGAGGGCTGGGAGCTGGCCGCGGCGCTGGTGCTGGAGACGGGCGTCGACGTCCCCGACAGCGACGCGTTCGTCGCCGGTTGGGCATGGCGGGTGACCGAACGACGGCAGACGGGTGAGGCTCAGGACCTTGCGCAGGACCCGCTGCTCGACCAGATGGTCCCCAGGCTCTTCCACGCGCAAGGGGTGGCCGAGGCGCTCGCCTGGCAGAACGGCCGCTCCACCACCATGATCGACGAGCTCGCCGCGCTGGCCGCGGTGGGCAGGGTCAGCAGGCGGACGCTCCTCGAGGGCTGCGCGAGCAGGTTCATGGCGGGAGGCGAGGGCGGCGAGCTCGCGCCGTTCGTGACGCTGTGGCGCCGACTGGGCGCCGAGGTGGCCGAGATCCCCGTGCTCGACTTCGTCAGGCTGCTGCCCTCCGCCCCCTCGCTCCTGGTGGAGCTCATGGCGGAGGGGCTGCGGCGGGCCGACGCGGCGGGCGCTGTCGACGACGAGCTGTGGGCCGAGGCGGTCCAGGCGCTGACGTTCAGGGCGGAGAAGAAGCACGTCACGGCCGGGCTGCGGTGGATCGCCGAGGCCGCGCCGTCCAGGGCCGACGGCGCGCTGCCCGCGCTGGCGACCGTCTTCGGCCAGGACACGCCCGCCCTGCGCGACAGGGCGGTACGGCTGGCGGTCGCTCTGGCTCCGCACGCGGGCGAGCCGGCGCGTGAGGCGGTCCGGCAGGAAGCCGGGCAGCTGCCCGACGGGCCGCGCGGGCGCATCGAGGCCGCGTTCGGCGAGGTGGCCGCCGCGCCCTGCGAGCCTCTGGCCGGGGCCGTCCTCATCGCGCGCGACCTGCCCGGCCTGCCGCCGCCCATCGCCTCGGCGGCGGAGCTGGTGGCGTGGCTGGAGGCCGAGCCGGCCGCGCCCGCGCAGTTCGAGCGGGCCCTCGCCGCGCTGGTCGAGCTCAGCCATCGCGACCGCGGGGCCGTCGCGCGGGCGCTGCGGCCGTGGCTGGAGAGCCGCTGGTGGCGACCGCTCGACGCCGACGGCCACTTCTTCGGGCTGGCCGAGAACCACGGCGTGCTCCTGGCGCGATGCGCGCTGGCGGTCGTCTCGCCCGACCACGGCAGGGCCATCACCGCGCGGCTGACCGGCGAGCGCCACTTCGCCGAGCCCCCGCTCACGCTCTTCGTCCGGCGACGCTTCCACGAGATCATCGCACGGCTCGAGGCCGGAGCGACGGTGCCCGTGCTGCTGGCCGCGCCGACCGCGCCGACCGGGCACGTCGACGCCGAGACCCTCGTGACGCGCATGGAGCTGCTCGACGGAGCCGAGCCGCTCGAGGCCGACTTCCTCCAGGCGCTGCTGCGGCTGCCCAGGCGGAGCGAGCCCGCGCTCGCCGTACGGGCGGGGCGGCTGACCTCTCGGGCGGGCGCGGTGCTGGCGGCCTGGCTGCGCGACGGCGGCCTGCCCGACCCGGTGGTGGGCTGGGCGGTGGAGCCGGTGCGCAGGCGGAGCCCCTACTCCTCCCTCATGGAGGAGGTGGTGGAGGCGCACGCCAGGGTCGAGCCGGCGACGACCCTGCCCGAGCCGCTGACCGAGCCGCTGGGCGAGCTCTGGGCCCTGGAGCGGACGACCGGCTATCCGGGGTACGCGCACGACCTGGAGTGGTGGCCGTCGATCATGCCCTCGCACCGGGAGGTCCTCGCCGCGCACCTGCTCGAGTACCTGCCCACCTCCGGCGATACCGACGTGCTGGCGGCCCTCGTGCACGGTGAAGGCCCGCTCGGAGCCGCCACCGCGGGCGTGATCGCCGTCGGGATGGGGCACGAACGCCACCGGCAGCGGGCGGCCGCCGCCGACGCGATGATCACGCTGGCCGCGCGCGGGCAGCTGCCGGCCGCCGACCTCGGGGCGGCCGTCGCGAGCCTGCTCCAGGCAGGCCTGCTCAAGCTCAACCGGGTCACCGCCGTGCTGGAGGAGGTCGTGATGGCGGGAGCGCGCGCCGAGGTGTGGTCGGTCCTCGCCGCGGCCCTTCCGCCGATCCTGCCGCGCCAGGGGCACAGGCCCGCGCCGGGGCTGGGCGACCTGCTGGCGGTCGCGGTGAGAGCGGCCACGCTGTCGGGGGCGAGCGCCGACCTGGAGGGCCTGGCCGAACTGGCGGCGCGCAAGGGCGGCAGCCGGGTGGTCGAGCAGGCCAGGAGCCTGGCTCAGGTGGTCGCCTCGGACGGCTCCGGCGGTTGATCACCCCTTCTCGTGCGGCGGCGTCGCGAGGAGTAGCGTCACGAGGATGACGGACCGCCAGACGATCACCCTCACCGGCGCGCAGGAGACCCTGCTCGCCACCCTGTACGGCAAGGCGCTCGACACCCGCGCCCGCAGGCCCATCCTGGGTGACCAGGAGGCCGTCAGGGTGATGCGGCGGATCGACTACGACTTCCGCAGAACGGGAATGACCGCGACGACGGCGGCGGGGGTGGCGCTGCGCGCCAGGCAGCTCGACGACTGGATCGTGGAGTTCATGACCGCCCGGCCCGAGTCGACCGTGCTGCATCTGGCCTGCGGCCTCGACACCCGGCCGCACCGGCTCGCCAGGCCGGCCACCGTCCGGTGGGTCGACGTCGACTATCCGGAGGTGGTCGCGCTGCGCGAGCGCCTCCTGCCGGTCCCCGAGGGCGACTACCGGCAGATCGGCGCCTCGGTGACCGGCGAGGAGTGGCTCGAGCAGGTACCCGCGGACCGTCCGGTCGTGGCGGTCTTCGAGGGGCTGTCGATGTACCTGCGGGAGGAGGAGGGCAGGCGGCTCATCCAGCGCATCACCGGCCGCTTCCCCGGCGGGCAGCTGCTGTTCGACGTCTACGGCTCGATGGGCATCAGGATGCAGAAGCTGGTGCCCGCCGTCCGCAACTCGGGGTCGACGCTCCACTGGGGCGTCGACGACCCCCGGGTGATCGAGGGGTGGCACGAGGGGCTGGTCTGCCTCGACGCGCTGCGCAGCGTCGACATGCCGGGCCTGGAACTGCTGCCCGCGGTGGGCAGGGCGCAGATGTGGGTGCTCGCGCGCATCCCCCGGCTCAGGGACGTGGGGCGGATTCTTCGCTACCGCTTCTGAGCGTGGCCGTGGCGTAGGCGTAGGAGGTCTGGACGAGGCTCCAGACGACCTCCAGCTCCTCGCGGTCGCGCGGGCCGTACACCATGACGATCGTGGGCGGGATCAGGCCCGTGCCCGCGAGAGGGTGCGGCTCGGCCCAGCCGTGCTCGATCGCGTGGCTGGCTTCGGCCCTCGGCAGCGTGAGGTGCAGGCTGCCGTCGCGCGCGCCGTGCAGGTGGGCGAACTCGGCGCCGATGAGGTACGCGTTCGCGGGCCCCGACGCCTCAGGCAGGTGCAGGGCGCGGGTGTCGGGCAGCGAGATGCCGCTGCGGCCGGTGCGCACGCCCGGCAGGCCGGCCATCCTCAGCCACAGCTCCTCCTGCAGCGGCGCGGGCGCGGTCTGGTCGAGCTGCTGGTGGGGCGTGGCAGGGCGGGTGGCGGGGCGGGGCCCCCGCCGGCGGGTGAGTGTGATCATGTCTGCCACGTTACTATTTTGAGGATAGTAGTTACCAAGGAGATAGTAATGACCTTCGATCCCTGCCCTGTGACGCCGGTGGCCGAGCTGGTGTTCGGCAAGTGGACGACGCAGGTGCTCTGGACCCTCGCCCACCACGGCCGCACCCGCTTCACCGAGCTGCAGCGGCTGGTCCCCGCGATCACTCCCAAGGTGCTGGCCCAGCGGCTGCGCCAGATGGAGCGCGACGGACTGGTCGGCCGCACCTACCACGCCGAGATGCCGCCCAGGGTGGAGTACGAGATGACCCCGCTGGCCCGCACCCTGCTGCCCGTCTTCCACACGCTCGTCGACTGGTCCGACACCCATCTCGGCGAGGTGGAAAGGGCGCGCGAGCGCTACGACGCCGCGCTGTAGCCCGGTCGCGAGCCTCGACGGGCGGCCCGAGTCTCGCGCGGCGGCGGATTTCGTCGGCGGCCTCTCCTAGCATGGCCCGGTGACTTCCCCCGAGCGCGGTCCCCAGGCAAGCGACGTGCTGCGGCGCGTCTTCGGCTACGACTCCTTCAGGGAGGGGCAGCAGGAGATCATCGACCACGTCGTCGCGGGCGGCGACGCGCTGGTGCTCATGCCGACAGGCGGCGGCAAGTCCCTGTGCTACCAGATCCCCGCTCTGGTACGGCAGGGCACGGGCGTGGTGATCTCACCGCTGATCGCGCTCATGCAGGACCAGGTCGACGCCCTGACCACCGCGGGCGTCAGGGCCGGCTTCCTCAACTCCACGCAGGAGCAGGGCGAGCGGGCCGCGGTCGAGGAGGCGTTCGTCTCGGGCGAGCTCGACCTGCTCTACCTCGCCCCCGAGCGGCTGCGGTCGGAGCAGACGCTGCGCCTGCTGGCCAGGGGGGCGATCTCGCTGTTCGCCATCGACGAGGCGCACTGCGTGGCGCAGTGGGGCCACGACTTCAGGCCCGACTACCTCACCCTGTCCACGCTGCACGAGCGCTGGCCCGAGGTGCCGCGCATCGCGCTGACCGCCACCGCCACCCCCG
The DNA here is from genome assembly GCF_039533245.1 of Nonomuraea recticatena. Lineage (NCBI taxonomy): Bacteria > Bacillati > Actinomycetota > Actinomycetes > Streptosporangiales > Streptosporangiaceae > Nonomuraea > Nonomuraea recticatena. The sequence goes on from NZ_BAAATE010000012.1 coordinate 59,022, forward strand.
AGACGCACAAGGAGATCACCGCCAGGCTCGGCCTCGAGCGGGCGCGGCACTTCGTGGCCAGCTTCGACAGGCCCAACATCCAGTACCGCATCGAGCCGAAGAACGAGCCGAAGCGGCAGCTGCTGCGACTGATCCGCACCGAGCACGAGGGAGAGGCGGGCATCGTCTACTGCCTCTCGCGCGCCTCGGTGGAGAAGGTCGCCGCGTTCCTGCAGGAGAACGGCGTGGGGGCGCTGCCGTACCACGCGGGTCTCGACGCCCGCACGCGCGCCGCGCACCAGGCCCGCTTCCTGCGCGAGGACGGCATGGTCATGGTGGCCACGATCGCCTTCGGCATGGGCATCGACAAGCCCGATGTGCGCTTCGTCGCCCACCTCGACCTGCCCAAGTCCGTGGAGGGCTACTACCAGGAGACCGGCAGGGCGGGGCGCGACGGGCAGCCGGCCACCGCGTGGCTCGCCTACGGCCTGCAGGACGTCGTGCAGCAGCGCCGCATGATCGACACCTCTGAGGGCGACGACGCCCACCGGCGGCGCCAGGCCGCGCACCTGGAGGCGATGCTCGCGCTGTGCGAGACGGCCTCGTGCCGCAGGGTGCGGCTGCTGGCCTACTTCGGGCAGGAGGGCGCGCCCTGCGGCAACTGCGACACCTGCCTCAACCCGCCGGAGACCTGGGACGGCACGGTCGCCGCGCAGAAGCTGTTGTCGACCGTGCTGCGCCTGCAACGTGAGCGGGGGCAGCGCTTCGGCGCGGGGCAGCTGATCGACATCCTGCTCGGCAGGCAGACCGAGAAGGTGCTGCAGTTCGACCACGCCTCGCTGACGGTGTTCGGCATCGGCACCGAACTGCGCGACACGCAGTGGCGCGGGGTGGTGCGGCAACTGCTCGCCATGGGGCTGCTGGCGGTGGAGGGCGACTACGGCACGCTGGTGCTCACCGAGGCGAGCGCAGGGGTGCTGAGGGGAGAGCGCCCGGTGATGCTGAGGCACGACCCGGTGGCCAAGAAGGCCGACAGGCCGGCGAAGTCCGCCAAGCAGGCGGCGGCGGCCGAGCTGCCCGCGGAGGCGCAGCCGGTGTTCGAGCTGCTGCGCTCGTGGCGGGGAGCGACGGCCAAGGAGCAGGGGGTGCCCGCCTACGTCATCTTCCACGACGCGACGCTGCGCGAGATCGCGGCCAGACGCCCGGCGACGCTGGGGGAGCTGGCGGGGGTGTCGGGGGTGGGGGAGAGCAAGCTGGCCAAGTACGGCGAGCAGGTGCTGGCCGCCCTCGCCGAGGCTCCCGCGTAGGAGCGGGGAGCCTGCAAAGTGCGGAGGCCTCGGTGTCCGGGTCAGTGGGTGCGATCCAGAAGTGAGGTGATCAGCGCGCGGAGGTCACGGGCCTCCGGGAAGGCGGCGTCGAGCGTGTCGAGGGCGCGGGAGGCGTGGTCGGCGGCCATGGACAGGGCCCGGTCGCGGCCGCCCTCCTTCTCGATGAGGTCGGCGGCCAGCCGTACGGCGTCCTCGTCCTCGGCCCCCGAGGAGAGCAGGAGCGCCAGCTCGCGGCTCGCGGAGGTCCCGGCGGTTCCGGAGGATCGCGGCACAGAGGGGGCCAGGGCGGCCAGCACGGGGAGGGTCTTCTTGCGCCGGCGCAGGTCGCCGAAGACCGGCTTGCCCGTGCGCGCAGGGTCCCCCCAGATGCCGAGCACGTCGTCCACCATCTGGAAGGCCAGGCCGAGGTCGCGGCCCATGCCGTACATCCGGGTGGCGAGGACGGCAGGCGCGCCGGCGAACGTCACGCCGAGGGCGGCGGCGCAGCCGATCAGGGAGCCGGTCTTGTCGGCGGCCATCGAGGTGTACTCGGCCACCGTCACCGCCTCGGGGCCCGTCCACGGCCGCTCCTCGAAGGCCATGTCCAGGGTCTGGCCGTGCACCAGCTCCACCAGCGCCGACGACAGCAGACTCGCGGCCGCGGCGGCGTGCGGGCCACTGGCGGCGGACCTGACGGCCAGGGCCAGCAGCGCGTCACCGGCCAGGACGGCGGGCCCGACCCCGTAGGCCTTCCACACCGCGGGCCGGTGCCTGCGCCGCTCGTCGCTGTCGATGATGTCGTCGTGCACGAGCGAGAAGACATGCACCAGCTCCACCGCGACCGCGCCGGGGACCGCCGACTCGAACGTGCCACCCGCGGCCTCGGCGCACAGCATCGCGAGGGCGGGCCGCAGCCCCTTGCCGGTGTCGGCCTCGACGGGTGTGCCGTCGATGTCGGACCAGCCGAGCGTGAAGGCGGCCATCCGCTCGGTCCAGGGATGCAGATCGGCCACGGTCGCGCGCATCGCCGGCTCGAGCAGCTGCCTGCACCTGGCGAGCGCGCCGGCGGGAAAGCCGATGTCAGGCATCGATCCTCCGATGAATCGGCGCGAAGTCAGCCGACGATCCTCCGTTGAACCGGCAAGTCACCATAAATAACCACCAATCCCCAACCTTGATCAGTAACAGCCGATCATGTGATACTCCACGCGAACCATCATGAAGTTTGTGAAGTAGGAGTAAATGTCGACCGGTCGGGTCCGTACGCTGCCCTTCTGCCTCGCTCTCGCCGGACCCGCCCGCCACCCCGTCAAGGCGCTCGAACAGGCCGGATCCGAGGCCGGAGGCGCACACGTCAAGCTTAGTCTCGGCCCCTTGCGCCCCTTCCTCGCCACCCATGGGCGGCACGTCCTGAGTGCCAGTCAGGCGAACCACCTACGTGAGGGTACGTTCTGGGATCCGATGATTCCGCTGTCCGGCGACGGCATCCACGCCGGCGGCCCGGCCCGGCGCGACAGCGGCAAGGCGTCGCGGCCGCTGTTCACCGCCAAGCGCCTCAGGGGCACCTCTCCGCGCACCGCGCTCCATCCGGAGCGGCAGATCGGCTTCACCATCGGCTTCCACGGCAGCGCCGACACCTGGAGAGAGCTGTGAACGACATCGCCTCGGCGGCACGAGAGCTGGTCGACGGGCTGATGGCCAGGCCGTGGGGCCAGGTGACCGCCTCGGTCTACGAGACAGGCCGCCTCGTCACACTGGTGCCGTGGCTCACCGGCCACGCCGAAAGGGTCGACTACCTGCTGCGCACCCAGCGGCCCGACGGCGCCTGGGGCCCGCCCGACGGCTACGACCTGGTGCCCACGCTCAGCGCGGTCGAGGCGCTGATGTCCGAGTGCCGCCGTACCTCCGGCGCGTCCGACACCTCGACCGGCCCGCGCGCGGACCTGTCCGCCGCGGTCCTGCGCGGCCTGGAGATACTCCCCGTACGGCTCGGCGCGGGCCACCCGCTGCCCGACATGCCCGCCGTCGAGCTCATCGTCCCCTTCCTCGTCTCGCTGATCAACGAGCACCTGACAGGGCTGGGCGCGCCGCTGCCGCTGCCTCAGGGGATGGACCACTCCAGGCTGGAGGCGGTGCGGGGCTGGATCGCCTCCGGCGCGAAACTGCCCGAGAAGCTGCTGCACGCCCTGGAGATCGCCGGCTCGGCCGCCAGGGGCGCGCACGCCGTCCGGCCTACCCCGATCGGCACCGTCGGCGCCTCACCCGCCGCGACCGCCGCCTGGCTCGCCGCCATCCAGGACGGACCCGTGCACGCCGACCTCACGGCCGAGGCAAGCGGCGCGGGCGAGGCGACGCTCGGGGCCGCGGCGGCGAGGCTCCATCTGGAGGCGGTGGCCAGGAGGCACGGCGGCCCGGTGCCCGTGGGCCTGCCGATCACGGTGTTCGAGCGAGGCTGGGTGCTGAGCTGGCTGGCCAGAGCGGGCATCGAGCTGGACGTCCCGCCCGAGATGATCGCCGACCTGCGCGCGGCGATCGGCCCCGCGGGAACGCCCGCGGGCGCCGGACTGCCGGCCGACGCCGACACCACCTCGGTCGCCCTCTACGCGCTGGCCATGCTGGGAGCCCCGCACGAGCCGGGCAGCCTGCTCGCCTTCGACCTCGGCACCCACTTCTGCACCTGGCAGGGCGAGGACGGCCACTCGCCGACCGTCAACGCGCACGTGCTCGACGCCCTCGGCAAATACGTGGAGCGCCGTCCCGCCGCGGGCGATCGTTACCGCCCCGTGATGGCGCGTCTGAGTGGCTGGCTGGCGAGCAGGCAGCGGGCCGACGGGGCGTGGGACGACCGCTGGCACGCCTCGCCGTACTACGCGACCGCGAGCTGCGCGCTGGCCCTCGACGATTACGGCAGCCAGGAAAACGCGGGGTCGGTGCGCAGGGCGGTCACCTGGGTGCTGGACACGCAGCGGCCGGACGGCTCGTGGGGCAGATGGGAGGGCACGCCGGAGGAGAGCGCCTACGCGCTGCAGATCCTGTTGCTGACCAGGGCGGGCGACGATCCCCGCCTGGCGCGGGCGGCGGCCGAGGGCTACCGGTTCCTGCGCGGGGCCGACCTCGGCAGCCAGCCCGCGCTCTGGCACGACAAGGATCTCTACAGCCCTCGCGCGGTGGTGCGCGCGGCCGTCCTCGCCTCGCTGCATCTCGCGGAATGCGACCGGAGAGTGTCCATCCTGATACGATCATGAATCAGCGCCTCCGCTAAATGCCATTAAATCCGGCAAAAGCGACATTTACAGTTTGTTGTGTATTGAGTGAAGAATGTGGCGTTGCTAGGGTGTCCGGAGTGATGGGGCGCAAGGGTCCGTGATTGTCCTGTGATGAAAGACTTCCTCAGGTGTGCACATGCGCTTGCGTAACTTGCGGTTACGGACCAAGGTCACGGCTCTGCTCCTCTGCCTGACCGCGCTCTGGGCGTTCGCGGCGTGGGTGACCCTTGGCGAGGGCGCCGACCTGCTCCGGGCCGCCACGCTCAACCGCGGTGTCGCCGACCCGGGTGACGCGCTGACGGTCCAGCTCCAGCAGGAGCGCCGCCTGTCGCTGGTCCACCTGGGACAGCGGGGCGCCGGCGCGAAGGAGGCGCTGCGCATCCAGCGGGCCAGGACCGACGCCGCGGCGCACGCCTTCACCGAACAGGCCGGGTCCACCAGCGTGGGCCTGGCCGCCTCCGACACCCTCGACCTGCGCCTGCGGCAGGTGTTCAGGCGCATCGAGGGGCTGAAGGCGGCGCGTGTCTCGATCGACGCGGGGAAGGTCGATCGGGTCCGCGCCGCCACCACCTACACCGAGGTCATCGACTCGATCTACCGGGCCCACGACGCGCTCGCCGGAGTCGACGACGAGCAGATCGCCAAGGACGCCAGGACCTTCGCCGAGATGAGCAGGGCGACCGAGATCCTCTCGCAGGAGGACGCGCTGATCGCGGGCGCGCTGGCGGCCGGCGGGCTGACCGGGGCCGAGCGCGGCCAGTTCGCGCTGATCGTCGGCGCCCAGCGCTTCGCCAGGGCCGAGGCGGCGAACGAGCTGCCCCAGGCCGACAGGCAGCGCTACGACGAACTCGTCGGCGGCGCCGCCTTCACGCGTTTGCGCCAGCTGGAGGACCAGCTCGTCCAGGGCGGCGCCCCGCCAGGACCCGAGCAGTGGAGGGGCGCCGTCGACCCGGTCATGGCCGGGCTCGACAGCACCGTGCACAAGGGCCGTGACGGCCTCGTCGAGCGGGCCACGCCCGTCGCGGCCGGCGTGATCACCAGGCTCCTGCTGGTGGGCGGCCTCGGCCTCCTCGCCGTCATCGCCTCGATCGTGCTGTCGGTGACCACGACCAGGGCCGTCCTCGCCCAGCTCAAGAAGGTGCGCGACGCCGCGCGCGAGCTGTCGGACGAGCGGCTGCCGCGCGTGGCAGAGCGCATCGGCAGGGGAGAGGAGGTCGACGTGGCCGTCGAGGCGCCGCCGCTGACGTTCGGCGACGACGAGATCGGCGCGGTGGGCCGGGCTTTCAACACCGTCCAGGAGAGCGCCGTCAGGGTCGCGGTCGAGCAGGCCGAGCTGCGCCGCAGCGTCAGCGACATCCTGCTCAGCCTCGCCCGCAGGACCCAGGGCCTGGTGCACAGGCAGCTCACCGTCCTCGACGTGATGGAGCGCCGCGCAAGCGAGCCCGAGGAACTGCGCGACCTGTTCAGGCTCGACCACCTGGCCACCCGCATGCGGCGCAACGCCGAGAACCTCATCGTGCTGTCGGGCGCCTCGCCGGGCCGTACGTGGCGCAGGTCGGTGCCCATGATCGACGTCGTGCGCGGCGCGCTGGCCGAGGTGGAGGACTACACCCGCGTCCAGCTGCAGCTCACGGGCGAGGCGACGCTGGCGGGCAAGGCCGTCGGCGACGTCATCCACCTGCTGGCCGAGCTGATCGAGAACGCCGTCTCCTTCTCCCCGCCCTACACGATGGTGCAGGTCGGCGGGCAGGCCGTGGCCAACGGGTACGTCTTCGAGATCGAGGACTGGGGCCTCGGCATGACGCCCGAGGACCTCCAGGCCGCCAACGAGCGCATCGCCGAGCCGCCCGGGTTCAGGCGCACGGGCACCGCCCGGCTCGGCCTCTACGTGGTCGCCAGGCTGGCCGAACGGCACCAGATCCAGGTCCAGTTGAAGGCCTCGCAGTACGGCGGGACCACGGTGGTCGTCCTCGTACCGCGCGAACTGATCGGCACCGAGCCCGCCCCCGCGCCCGAGCCCGAGCAGGACCGGGACGGCGTTCCATCCATCCCGGCGCCCAGGACCGCGTTCGGCGCCGCTCCTGGCACTGCGCCTGGCACTGCATTGGGCGCCACGGCCACGGCGCTCCGGCCGCCACCCACGGCGCTCAGGCCGCCACCGGCCACCGCGCTGCGTCCACCGCCCGCGACCGGGCGGCCCGCGCGTCCGGTGGCCGAGGGGCCACCGGACCTGGCGGTCGGCGCGGGCCTGCTGAGCGACGGCCCGCTGAGCGACGGCCCGCTGAGCGACGGCTTGCTGAGCGACGGCCCGGTGCGCGACAGGCCGGTGCGCGACGCGGCTGTGAACGACGGGCCCGCGAACGACGGGTGGGGGAGCGGCGGGACGGCGCCTCTGAACGGGCCGGCCGCGGGGGTCGTCAAAGCACCGCTGCCTGTCGGACACGCAGCCGGGGCGGAAGCTCCCGAGACGCGCGTGCCGGCGAGCGTGGGCGTCCAGGACGAGGTGGCCGCCCACGGCGGCCAGTCCGGGGCGACGGGAGCGCGGGAGAGCGGGCAGGACGAGCCGGCCATCCCCGCCTTCACCCCCTCGGGCCTGCCGGTCCGCGTGCCGCAGGCCAGTCTGGCGCCGGGGCTGAAGACGGACGACGCCGCGCCGGCGCAGGAACAGGACGAAGACGAGCGCTCACCTGAGGAGATCCGCGCGATCATGGGTTCGTTCCAGTCGGGTACCCGCCTGGGCAGGGCGCAGGCGGCCAAGCTGACCGAGGGGGAGGCGTGAGATCTGGCTCTTCAACCGACCTGACCTGGCTCCTTGACGACCTGGCAGGCCGCATCAGGGAGGTGGAGCACGCGATCGTGCTCTCCTCCGACGGCCTGCTCATGGCCTCGTCCAAGGAGCTCGACCGAACCGACGGCGAGCACCTGTCCGCGGTCGCCTCCGGCCTGCAGAGCCTGGCCAGAGGCGTCAGCGAGCACGTCGGCGGCGGAGCGGTGCGCCAGACGGTCGTGGAGTGGAAGTCCCGCTACCTCATCGTGACGGTCGCGGGCGAGGGGGCCTGCCTGGCGGTCCTGTGCCTGCAGGACGCCGACATCGGCCTGGTCGCCTACGAGATGGCCATGCTGGTGGCCAGGGTCGGCCAGTACCTCACCTCTCCCGCGCGCAACGAGGCCAAGCGATGACGCACGAGGAATGGGTCGATCCGGAGATCGTCAGGCCGTACGTGGTGACACGCGGCCGTACCGAACCCGTCAGGGGCTCCTTCGACCTGATCTCGCTGGCCGTCGCCGTGGGCGGTCCGCCGGGCCCTGAGGCGGGCCTGGACCCCGAGCACCTGTCGATCGCCAGGCTCTGCCGCGAGCCGATCTCCGTGGCGGAGATCGCCGCCCGACTCGACCTTCCCGCGGGCACGATTCGTGTCCTGCTGGGCGACCTGTTCGACCAGGGGTTCGTCACCGTGCAGGATCCCCAACCCGAGGTGGACATGCAAGACGAGAAGATGTACAGGGCGGTGCTCGATGGTCTTCGGTCGCTCTGATCGGCGGCGGCTGCCGACCGCCATCAAGATCCTCATCGCCGGCGGGTTCGGCGCGGGCAAGACGACCATGGTCGGCTCGGTCTCCGAGACGCGGCCGCTGCGCACCGAGGAGACGCTGACCGACCGGTCCACCGGGGTCGACGACATCTCCGGCGTGGAGGCCAAGCGCACGACGACCGTCGCCATGGACTTCGGCCGCATCACCATGGGCGACGACTACATGCTCTACCTGTTCGGCACGCCCGGGCAGGAGCGCTTCTGGTTCGTGTGGGACGAGCTGGCGCTCGGCGCGCTCGGCGCGGTGATCCTGGCCGACACCCGCCGCCTGGCCGACTGCTTTCCCTCCGTCGACTACTTCGAGCGGCGCGGCACGCCGTTCGTGGTCGCCGTCAACTGCTTCGAGGGCTCGCCCGTCTACGAGCTGGACGAGGTGCGGCTCGCGCTGGGCCTCGACCCTTCGATCCCGCTCGTGCTCTGCGACGCCCGCAAGCGCGACTCCAGCCGCGAGGTGCTCATCCAGCTCGTCGAGCACGCGATGAAGCTGAGGGCGCAGCCGGTCGGGACCACCTCGTGACCATCTGCCGCTACCGTTGATCGGATGGAGGAGATCGACCGCAGGATCGTCACGCTGCTGGCCAAGGACGGCCGGATGAGCTTCACCGACCTGGCCAGGGAGACGGGCCTTTCGGTCTCCGCTGTGCACCAGCGGGTGCGCCGCCTGGAGAAGCGCGGGGTCGTGCGCGGCTATGCCGCGCTCGTCGACCACGACGCCGTCGGGCTGCCGCTGACCGCCTTCGTCTCCATCAAGCCGATCGACCCCGCCGCCCCCGACGACGCGCCGGAACGGCTGGCCCACCTGAGCGCGATCGAGGCCTGCCACAGCGTGGCGGGTGACGAGAGCTACATCCTGAAGGTGCGCGTCGCCTCGCCCCTCGCGCTGGAGGAGCTGCTGCAGCACATCCGCGCCTCGGCGAACGTCTCCACCCGCACGACCGTGGTGCTGAGCACGCCGTACGAACACCGCCCTCCCGAGCTGGGCGACGGCTGAGACCGCGCGGGCGGGGCGGCGGTGGTGCCCCGCCGTCCCGCCCGCGCGGCGCCGCCCGGTGGCCCGGGCGGCTTCACTCCGGCTCCTGGCCTGCTGGAGATGGTCTGCTGGAGAAGAGGTCAGAGCAGGTCGCCGAAGTGCCCGCGCAGGCGGGCCTTGGCCTCCTCGTCGGCGCCGATCCTGTCCAGGCCGTTGAGCGCGGCCCCCGCGATCGGCGGCAGGTCGGCCACGACCAGCTTGGCCTGCGGCGCCCGCGCCGTGAACCGCTCGTCGAGCAGCTCGCTCAGCAGCGGGTCGCGGGCGCGCAGCACGCCGCCGCCGAGCACCACCTCCGTCGGCGTCTCCAGCAGCTCCAGACGGCGCAGGCAGACCTCCGCCAGCAGCACGATCTCCTCGGCCATCCGCTCCACCAGCGACCTGGCGATCGGATCCCCCGCCGCGGCCACCTCGAACAGCCTGGGGGTGAGGCCGTGCAGGCTCGACTGCTCCAGCTCGCCGAAGTGCAGGGCGAGCGAGACCTCCTCGACGGTGGCGGTGCCGAAGTGCTCGGTGACCAGCGCGGCGAGGGCGGTGGGGCCGCCTCTGCCGTCCTCGGCCCTGACGGCGTGCCACAGCGCCTCCTCGGCCAGGCCGAGCCCGCCGCCCCAGTCGCCGCTGACCTTGCCGAGCGCGGGGAACCTGGCCACCCGGCCGCTGGGGGAGACCCCGACGGCGTTGACCCCCGCCCCGCACACCACCGCCACGCCCCAGGGGCCCGAGGCGCCCGCGCGCAGCAGCGCGAAGGTGTCGTTGCCCACCACGACGTCGGAGGCGAAGCCGCGCGCGGCGAACTCCTCGCGCAGCGCCTCCTCCTCCCTCGGCAGGTCCGCGCCGGCCAGGTAGGCCGACAGCAGGTCACCGTACGGCGCGGCGGGCGTGGTGCCGATGGCTCGTGCCAGGGGGCCGAGCGCCTGCCGTACCGCCTCCTCCACGACGTCGGCGGCCGCCGACACGCCCGCGCTCTGCGGCAGGAAACCTCCTCCGCGGCCGGTGGCGAGGACGGTGCCGTCCTCGGCCACCAGCGCCACGTCGGTCTTGCTGTTGCCGCCGTCGACCGCGAGCACGGTCCTCACGCCGACACCACCCACGGCAGGTGCGCCCTGTTGGCCTCGAGCAGCAGGCGCGTCAGCTCGCCCGCGACGGCCTCCTGGCCGATCAGCGGGTGCGCCAGCAGCGCGTTGCGGACCCTGTCGGCCCCGCCGTGCACGGCCGCCTCGAGGGCCAGGCTCTCGTAGGCCGACACGTTCGCGATCAGGCCCGCGTACAGCGGTTCCACGGCGGGCACCGGCAGCGGCGCGGCTCCCGCCGACCCCACGACGGCGGGAACCTCGATGACCGCCTCGTCGGGCAGGAACGGCAGCGTGCCCGCGTTGCGCACGTTCACTACCTGGGTGTCGCCCCTGTCGCCGAGCAGAGAGGCGATGAGCGCGACCGCGGCCTCGGAGTAGAACGCGCCGCCCCGCTTCTCCAGCAGCGCGGGCTTGGTGTCGACGGCAGGGTCGGCGTACAGCTTCAGCAGCTCGGCCTCCATCGCCGCCACCTCCGCCGCGCGCGACGGCTTGGCCCGCTGCTCCTCGACCACCAGGTCGTGGGCGTAGAAGTAGCGCAGGTAGTACGACGGCACCACACCGAGCCTGGTCACCAGCTCGAGAGGCAGCCCGATGTCGTCGGCGATCGCCCGGCCGTGCTCGGCGAGCAGCTGGGGCAGCACGTCCACGCCGTCGACGGTGACGGAGCGCTCCCACGTCAGGTGGTTGAGCCCGACGTGGCCGAGCGAGACGCGCGAGGGGTCGACCCCCAGGTGCCCGGCGAAGCGGCGCTGGAAGCCGATGGCCACGTTGCACAGCCCGATCGCCCTGTGCCCCGCGTCGAGCAGCGCGCGGGTCACGATGCCGACCGGGTTGGTGAAGTCCACGATCCACGCCTCAGGCGCGTGCCTGCGCACCTGCTCGGCCAGCTCCAGCACCACGGGGACGGTCCGCAGCGCCTTGGCCAGGCCGCCGGCGCCCGTGGTCTCCTGCCCGACGCACCCGCACTGCGTCGGTAGCGTCTCGTCCACGTTGCGCGCGGCCTGCCCGCCCACTCTGAGCTGGAACAGCACCGCCTGCGCGCCCTCCACGCCCTCCTGCACGGAGGTGGTGGCGACGACCTTCGCGCCGTGCCCCTCGCGGGCCAGCATCCTGCGCGAGAGGCCCGCCACCAGCTCCAGGCGGGAACGGTCCGGATCCACCAGCGCGATCTCGGTGAGCGGCAGCTCGTCCCTCAGTCGCGCGAACCCGTCGATCAGCTCGGGCGTGTACGTCGAGCCGCCCCCGACAACGGCGAGTTTCAACCTTTTACTCCTGTCAACGTGACGCCCTCGATGAAGACTCTCTGGGCGAAGAAGAACACGATGATCACCGGTGCGGTCACCAGCAGGGTGGCCGCCATGGTGAGGTTCCACTGGACGCTGTGGAAGGCCTTGAACGTCGACAGGCCCAGCGAGAGCGTCCAGTTGTCCTGGTTGATCCAGGTGTAGAGCAGCGGGCCGTAGTAGTCGTTCCAGCAGTAGAAGAACTGGAACAGCGCCACCGCGGCGATCGCCGGCCTGGCCATGGGCAGGATCACCCTGACCAGGGTCCTGAAGTCGGAGCACCCGTCGACCCTGGCCGCGTCGGTGTACTCACGCGGGATGGTCAGCAGGAACTGGCGGAGCAGGAAGATCGAGAACGCGTCGCCCAGCAGCATGGGCAGGATGAGCGGCCACAGCGTCTCGGTGAGCCCGAACCTGGCCCAGATCAGATAGATCGGCACCGCGACGACCTGGGGCGGCAGCATCATCGTCGTGATGACCAGCAGGAAGGCCAGCTTGCGCCCCCTGAAGCGGAACCTCGCCAGCGCGTACGCGACGGGGATCGACGAGACGAGCATGAACAGCGTGCCGAGCCCCGCGTACATCAGCGTGTTCAGCGTCCAGGTCAGCAGGTGCGACTTCGCGAAGACGTCGGCGAAGTTCGACCAGTTCCACGACTCAGGCCACAGGTTGGTGGTCAGCGCCTGCTCGTCGGTCATCAGCGCGGTCAGCCCGACCAGGACCACGGGCCCGGCGAACATGATCGCCAGCGCCACCGCGATGGCGTGGGTGGCGATCCAGTGCAGGACCCTGCGCCGTCTCGCCCCCGTGGCGGGCGCGGGCAGCGCCCTGGAGCGGCGGGGCGCGGTCAGCGTGGTGCTCAAGAGTGGACCTCCTCGGCCTTGCGGAACTGGCGGAGCAGGATCAGCGTGAAGATCATCGAGGTGGCGAACAGCAGCAGCGCCAGCACCGAGCCGTAGCCCATGTTGGAGTCGCGGAAGGCGGCGTGGAAGAACCACTGCGGCAGCGTGAGCAGCGACCCCTCCGGATAGCCGGGGGTGAAGGAGCTGCCCGCCGAGTCGGTGGCGCCAGAGGCGACCCTGGAGGCGATCATCGCCTGCGTGAAGTACTGCAGCGCGTAGATGACGGCCGTGACAAGGGAGAACATCAGCACCGGCGCGATGGTCGGCAGCGTGATGCTCCTGAACTGCCGCCACGCTCCCGCGCCGTCGATGGCCGCGGCCTCGTACATGTGCTTGGGCACGTCGAGCAGGGCCGCCAGGAAGATCACCATGGTGTTGCCGCAGCCCCACACCGCCAGCGCGGTCAGGCTCGGCTTGGACCACGAGGGGTCGCCGAACCAGTCGGGACCCGCGATCCCGGCCCACGACAGGATCTGGTTGACCGGGCCCACCGGGTTGAGCAGGAAGACGAAGGCGACGGTCCCCGCCACCATCGGCACCAGCGTCGGCAGGTAGAACAGGGTGCGGAAGAAGCCCACCCCCGTCTTCAGCTTGGTGAGCAGCTGCGCGACGCCGATGGAGAAGACCACCTGCGCGGGCACCATGAAGACCACCAGCCACAGGGTGTTCTTGGCCGAGACCCAGACCCGGTCGTCCTGCAGCAGGTAGCGCCAGTTGTCCAGGCCGACGAACTCCAGCGTGAACATGTTGTAGTTGGTGAAGGAGAAGTAGACGGTCGACGCCAGCGGGTAGGCGAAGAAGATCGAGAAACCCGCTATCCACGGGGAGAGCCACAGGAGGGCCCGCAGGCCCTCCCGCCGCTTCGGCCTGGCTCTCATCCGCCCGACAGCTTCAGCTTGTCGTTGATGCGCTTGTCGACGCCCTTCAGCCCCGCGTCGAGGTCCTTGACCGCGCCCTTCTCCCAGGTGACCAGGAAGGTCGAGAGGGAGTCCTGGTTGAAGACGCTGTTGACCGACGCGGGCAGCGTGCTCGTCTTCGGGTGGGCGAAGATGTCGAGGAAGGTCTTGAAGTTGGCGTCGGCGGCCAGCCGGGGAGACTCCATCGCCGCCTTGGTGGTGGGCACGTTGCGCAGCGCGTTGGACAGCGTCACCAGGCTGTCGGTGTCGGTGGTCAGGTGCTTGATCAGCTCCCACGCGTGCTGCGGGTTCTTGGCGCCCTTCGGCACGCCGATGACGGTGCCCGCGGTGAAGCCGCTGCCGTACAGGTCGGGCTTGTCGTCGGCGACGGGCAGCGGGGCGGTGCCGTAGTCGAGCGACTTGGCCTTGGAGTCGTTGGCGATCATGGCGTTGCGCCACTCGCCGTCGACGATCATCGCGACCTTGCCCTTGAAGAACGGGTGCGCCGAGCCCCACTCGTCGCCGAGGCTGCGGCGGAACTTCTCCAGGTTGGCGTAGCCGTACCAGTCGACGAGCTCCTTCTGCCAGGTCAGCAGCTGCTTCCAGGCGGGGTCGGAGCCGATGGCGGAGGTGCCGTCGTCGTTGTACCACTTGGCGCCGACCATGGGGGCCAGGTGGGAGGGGGAGTTCTCGTAGTACTGGAAGCTGGGGATGAAGCCGGCCACCTTGATCGTGCCGTCGGGGTCCCTGACCGTCAGCTCCTTGGTCAGCCTGGTCAGCTCCGAGAGCGTCTTGGGCGGCTCGTTCCCCTTCATCAGGGCCTTGTTGTAGAACATGCCGTAGGCGTCGGCCAGCAGCGGCATCATGCAGCGCTTGCCCTCGAACTCGGTGTAGGAGCGCGAGGCCGCAGGCAGCACCGACAGGTCGATGCCGTCCTGCTTGACGACCGCCGTGAGGTCTTGGAACGCTCCCGTCTTGCACCACAGCGCGACGTTGTCGGTGGTGAAGGAGGCCGCCACGTCGGGCGCCTTGCCGCTGCGGATGGCCTGGGTGATCTGGTCGTCCTGGACGGCCTTGGTGGTCTTGACGGTGATCTGCGGGAACTTCTCGTTGAAGCCCGCGATCGCCTCCTCGAAGGCCTTGACCTCGGCGTCGGTCTGGAAGCCGTGCCAGAGCTCGATGGTGGCGGCGGGCAGGGCCTGCGAGGCCGAGCCCGAGGGCTTGGGCTGGGCGCCGAGCGAGGGCGGCGCCTCCTTGCCCGCCGTACACGCGGTCAGCGCAAGAACGGTGAGTCCTGCGACCGCAAGGGGGACGAAACGCACGGGGGGTGCCTCCTGCAATCTAAGCGGTGGGGACGGTGGAGCTGAAGACCTCTTCACGGACGGCGTCGAGGGCGAGGTCGAGGGCGCCGGCCAGCACCGGGTTGCCCTCGACGGTCGACAGCCGCACGTGCGGCCTGGGGATGGTGAGCGCGTGGAGTTCGTGCTCGATGAGCTCGCGCAGGCTCTCGCCGCCGGACAGCACGATGCCGCCGGTGAGCACGACGAGGCCGGGGTCGAGCACGGAGGTGATGGCCGCGAGGCCCACGGCGATCCTGGCGGCGATGTCGCGCAGGCCCGCGCGGGCGTCGTCGGCCTTCTTGCCGCTGCCCGCCGCGGTTCGCACGGCGGCGGCGACGGCCTGGCCGAAGTCGCGGGCGCGCACGCCGTACGAGCGCAGCAGCTTGAGCACGGCAGGGCCGCCGGTGAGCGCCTGGTAGCCGTGGTTGGCGTAGAGACCAGCCTCGCGCGCGGTCGGCGCGCCAGGGGTGGGCATGTAGCCGACCTCGCCCGCGCCGCCCGTTGCGCCGCGGTGCATGCGCCCGCCGAGGACGACGGCCGAGCCGATGCCCTCGTCGGCCCACAGCAGGACGAAGTCCTGGTGGTCACGGGCGGCGCCGTGGGCCTGCTCGGCCACCGCCACGAGGTTGACGTTGTTCTCGACGTCGACGGGTACGCCGAGTCCCTCGCTCAGCGTGGGTACGAGGTTGGGGATCTGCCAGCCGGGCATGTCCTTGGCCGTGGCGTAGCCGAGGCGGCCCGTCGTGGGGTCGATCGCGGCCTGCACGCCGATCACCACCCTGCGCAGCGGGCCTGGCGAGCCCGCGCCGTCCAGGGCGCCGCGCAGCCTGTCGATCAGCCCGTCGCTGGGGCGGCGGGAGGTGGGGCGGGTGTACGTGCCGACGATCTGACCGGTGATGTCGGCGACGCACGCCTCGATGCGGTCGGGGGTGACGTCGAGCGCGGCGACGTAGGCGGCGTCGGGATTGATCCGGTAGAGCTCGGCCGTACGGCCGGGCAGACCCTCCCTGATGCCGTCGAGCACCACGAGACCCGCCTCCTGCAGCCTGGACAGCAGCTGCGAGGCCGTGGGCTTGGACAGCCCGGTGAGAGTGCCGATCTCGGGCCGGGTCAGCGGCCCCCGGTCCAGCAGCACCTGCAGAGCGGCGCGGTCGTTGATCGCGCGCAGCAGGCTGGGTGTTCCAGGAACCGGACCGTTCACTCGTGACTCCCACTGAGTTAGGAAACTTTCCTAACTCACAATGGACGGCAAAGCGCCATAGAGTCAAGCGGTGAAATGAAGACGTGATGTCAGCGGCTCGACGGACCTGATAAGGTTGCGATTTGTTGCCACAACAGTCAGAAAGGCCCGGAGCGTCCCATTACTACCAACACTAACGGTTCGACGGAGGCTCGTCAAACCGAGCTGGCCAGAGAGCAACGCTACGTCTCCCGGCTCTACGAGCGGCTCGACGTGCTGCGCGAGCGCACGCAGAAGCAGCTCAAGGAGGTGCTGGCCGCCGGCGCGGTCGGCACACAGCAGAACAGGTCCGAGCGCGACTCCTTCGCCGGCATGTACGCCGCCAGGCTGGCCAGATTGTGGGCCGTCGAGCGCGGCCTGGTCTTCGGCCGCCTCGACCACACCGAGGAGGGCCGACTCTACATCGGCAAGCTCGGCCTGAGCGACGACGAGCAGGACAGGCTGCTGATCGACTGGCGCGCGCCCGTCGCCCAGCCCTTCTACCGCGCCACGCCGACCGCCCCCATGGGGGTCACCCGCCGCCGCCACCTGCAGACGCGCGGCCGCGAGGTGATCGGCGTCGACGACGACCTGCTCGACCTCGACGGGCTCAGCGACGACGACAGGGCCACGCTGAACGGCGAGGCCGCGCTGCTGGCCGCCCTCGACGAGAAGCGCACCGGCAGGATGCGCGACATCGTGGCGACCATCCAGTCGGAGCAGGACCGCGTCATCCGCGCCGACCTCAACGGCGTGCTGGTGGTCCAGGGCGGCCCCGGCACCGGCAAGACCGTCGTCGCCCTGCACCGCGCCGCCTATCTCCTCTACACCCACAGGGAGCGGCTCGAGCGCCGCGGCGTGCTCATCCTCGGCCCCGGCCTCACCTTCCTGCGCTACATCGAGCAGGTCCTGCCCTCGCTCGGCGAGACCGACGTCATGCTGTCCACGGTCGGCGAGCTCTACCCGGGCGTCAGCGCCACCCGCAGGGACCGCCCCGAGGTCGCCGCGGTCAAGGGCGACGTGCGCATGGTGGAGGTGATCGCGCGAGCGGTGAGGGACAGGCAGCGCGTGCCGCGCCAGCCGATCGAGCTCCCGCTCGGCCGCCAGCGGCTCACCATCGACCGCTCGATGATGGAGAACGCCAAGAACAAGGCCGCCCGCTCGAGGCGCAGCCACAACCAGGCGCGCTCGGTCTTCGTGCGCTCCCTGCTCAACGCCCTCGCCAGGCAGCTGGCCAAGAAGCTCGGCAAAGGCCTCATCGACGACGACGAGCTCGCCGACCTGCGCGAGGAGCTGCGCACCGAGCCGGTCGTCAAGAGCGCGCTCAACAGGCTGTGGCCCTACCTGACGCCGCAGCGGCTGCTGATCGGCCTGTACGGCTCGCCCGAGCGTCTCGACTACGCGGCGGGCAACCTCAGCCGCGAGGAGCGCGCCCTGCTGCTGCGCACGTCCACCGAGTGGACGGAGGCCGACGTGCCGCTGCTCGACGAGGCCGCCGAACTGCTCGGCGACATCGACGAGCAGGTGCTGAGGGCCACCGCGATGCAGGCGGAGGAGGAGCTGGCCGCCGCCCGCGCCGCGGAGGAGCGGGAGAAGGAGTCGGAGCTCGCCTACGCCCGCGAGGTGCTGGAGCTGACGGGCCTGTCGGACATCATGGACGCCGAACGCCTCGCCGAGCGGCAGCGCGGCGACCAGCCGTACCTGACGACGGCGGAGAGGGCCGCGGCCGACCGCACGTGGGCCTTCGGCCACGTGATCGTCGACGAGGCGCAGGAGCTGTCGCCCATGGCGTGGCGGGCGGTGATGAGGCGCTGCCCGACCAGGTCCATGACGATCGTCGGCGACATCGCCCAGACCGGCTCCAGCGCCGGCGCCCGCTCATGGGGGCAGGCGCTCGACCCCTACGTGGCGGGGCGCTGGCGCGAGGAGACCCTCACCATCAACTACCGCACCCCGGTCGAGCTGATGGAGCTGGCGCAGCGGGTGCTGGCCTCCATCGACCCCGCGCTGCAGGCCCCCACCTCGGTGCGCGAGAGCGGCGCGGTGCCGTGGGCCGAGCCGCTGGACCGGCTGCCCGAGCTGGTGCTGAGGGAGACCGAGCACGGCGGGCGGGTCGCCGTCCTCGGGCCCGACGTGCTGCTCGACAAGCTCGCCGACCAGGTCGGCGGCGTCACGGGACGAGGCGTGCTCGAGGCCTCCGTCGCGGTGCTCGGCGTCGCCGAGGCGAAGGGGCTGGAGTTCGACTCGGTGATCGTCGCCGAGCCCGCCATGATCCTCGAGCAGTCGCCGCGCGGCGCGAGCGATCTCTACGTGGCGCTCACCCGCGCCACCCAGCGACTGGGCGTCGTCCATGATATGGAGCTGCCCGAGTCACTGGGCGGACTCGCGGGGAGTTAGGGCATTAGACTGGCCTCGCCGAGCATGTCCTACCTGCGAAAACTTGAGGTTTCCGCTGATCGGGACACGGTTGACATCTGAGTTGGAGTCGGTAGTTTGCTGCCCAGTCCAGCACGGGACTTGGCCGGTTGGCCGTCTCTGACATCGTCGGATCCTGCGTCCGTGACGGAGCGTGACTTCGTCCATACAGCCAGGTGCAGGGCCGTCGGTCCGTCGAGTCGGGGCACCCCAACCGGGCGGGGGGTTGGACCCGGGACGGGCCCGGTCGCCCAGTAGACAACGGAACCCCGCGCTCGCCGCCGACGAGACGGATCCGGTCCGAAGGGTTTCCGGGCCCTCTTCCCGCTCCCGTGCGCTCGGATCACACCGCTAGCGGGTGATCCCCTGGCCTCCGTCTGCCAAGGGATCACCCCGCCGGCGTGTGCCCTTTGGGGGTCGGCCACCTCGGGCGGTAGCGTTTCCGCAAGCAGCAGCTGATCGCGAGGAGAACCCCGGCCGTGGTGCAGGAGAAGCAGGGCGCCGTGACGCCGCCCCCCGCGCCGGACGGCGCGTCAGGCGGGCGGCTGTGGGCCAGGGCCGCTGCGGCCGTCGCCGGCGGGCTGCTGCTGTTTCTCGCCTTCCCGCCGCTCGGCTGGTGGCTGTGCGCGCCTGCCGGCATCACCCTGATCGTCCTCAGCCTGTACGGCACGCGCCCCCGCCGCGCCGCCTGGCTCGGCTACCTCGCCGCCCTCGTCTTCCTGCTGCCCGCGCTGGCCTGGGTCCGCCCGATCGGCGTGGACGCCTGGCTGGCCCTGGTCGCCGTCGAGAGCCTCTTCTACGCCGCCATGGCCGCGCTGGCCGCTCTGGTGTTCACGCTGCCCGCCTGGCCGCTGTGGTTCGGCGCGCTGTGGGTGGCCATGGAGTGGGCGCGCGGCCTGTTCCCCGTCGGCGGCTTCCCCTGGGCCAGGGTGGCCTTCAGCCAGGGCGAGAGCCTGTTCACCGGCTACGCCGCGCTCGGCGGCGTGCCGCTGGTCTCCTTCGCCGTCACCCTGTGCGGGGCGCTGGTCGCCTTCGCCGTGCTGCGGCCGCGCAGGGTCGTGCCGCTGGCGCTCGCGCTGGCGCTGCCGCTGCTGACCTTCGCCGTCCCGCGACCCGGCGACGAGGGCAGGACGGTCAACGTCGGCATCGTGCAGGGCGACGTGCCGGGGGAGGGGATGTACGCGCTGGGCGACGAGCCCGCGATCGTGCTGCGCAACCACGCCAACGGCACCCACGCGCTGGCCAAGGCCGCCCGCGAGGGCACGCTGCCCAAGCCCGACCTGGTGGTGCTCCCCGAGAACTCCACCGACATCGACCCCTACCGCGACGCGACCGCCAGGCAGATCATCGACGACTCCGTCAAGGACGTCGGGGTGCCCACGCTGGTCGGCGCGGTAGTGGCGATCGGCGAGGCCAACCGCGCCACCCGCAGCCTGGTGTGGGACCCGGTCACCGGCCCCGGCGCCTACTACGACAAGCAGCAGCTGGTGCCCTTCGGCGAGTACACCCCGTTCAAGGAGATCTTCCTGGCCCTGTTCGAGCGGGCCAACCTGGTCGGCAGGCAGTCGGTGGCGGGCGACAAGCCGGGCGCCCTCCGCATGGGGCCGGTCACCATCGGCGCGGTCAACTGCTACGAGGTGGCCTTCGACTGGGTCGTACGGCAGGCCGTCCGCGCGGGCGGCACGCCGCTGGTCGTGCAGACCAACAACGCCACCTACGCGTTGTCGAATCTGCCCCCGCAGCAGCTGGCCATGTCGCAGCTGCGGGCCGTCGAGCACAACAGGGCGGTCGTCACCGCCGCGACAACGGGGATCTCCGCCTATGTCACGCCAGAAGGTAGGGTCGCCTGGCAGACAAAGGAGCGCGTCGCCGACATGAACGTGGTTCAGGTCCCGGTGCGCACCCGGACGACGATCGCCACGCGACTGGGCGCGGCGCCGGAGTGGGCTTTGATGGTGTTGGGAGTGGCCGCGATCGGCGCGGCCGTGTGGCGTCGCAGGGGAGCGAACCGATGATGGAGCACACGCTCGGCCGGGTCCTCGTCGTCGTCCCCACCTACAACGAGCGGCAGAACCTGCCGCTGATCACCGAGCGGGTCCGCAAGGCCCTGCCGGGCGCGCACCTGCTGATCGCCGACGACAACAGCCCCGACGGCACGGGCGAGCTCGCCGACTCGCTGGCCGCCGCCGACGACCACGTCCACGTGCTGCACAGGCCGGGCAAGGAGGGGCTGGGGGCCGCCTACATCGCCGCCTTCCGCTGGGGCATGGCCGAGGGCTTCGACGTCCTGGTGGAGATGGACGCCGACGGCTCGCACCAGCCAGAGGAGCTGCCCAAGCTGCTCGACGCGCTGTCCGAGGGGGCAGACCTGGTCATCGGCTCGCGCTGGGTGCCAGGCGGCAAGATCGTCAACTGGCCCGCCCACCGCCAGTTCCTCTCGCGCGGCGCCAACGTCTACACCCGGCTGATGCTCGGGCTGCCCGTCCGCGACGCCACCGCGGGATTCCGCGTCTACCGCGCGGCCGCCCTGGAGAAGATCGGGCTGGCCAACGTCGAGTCACAGGGCTACTGCTTCCAGGTCGACCTCACGCTGCGCACCACCAGGCACGGGCTGCGCGTGACCGAGGTGCCGATCACCTTCGTCGAGCGGGCCCACGGGGCCAGCAAGATGAGCAGGAAGGTCATCTCCGAGGCGCTCTGGCGGGTGAGCGTGTGGGGCGTCACGGGGCTGCCCTCCAGGCTGCGCCGCCGCAGGGGCTAGGAACGTCCGAGCCCCGCCGGGCGTTGTTATCTTTGGCAATGCGGTCCGCCTGCGCGAATGAGGAAAACGATGGTCCGGCTCCTGCTCTTTCTGGCCTTCCTGGTCGTCCCCGTCCTGGAGATCTGGCTGCTCATCCAGGTCGGCTCGGTGATCGGAGGCTGGGCCACGGTCGGGCTGCTGCTCGCCGACAGCCTGCTCGGCGCCTGGATCGTCCGCCGCGAGGGCCGCAGAGCCTGGCGCAGCCTGCAGAGCGCCCTGCAGACCGGCAGGATGCCCGACAGGGAGCTGGCCGACGGCGGGCTCATCCTGGTGGGCGGCGCGCTGCTGCTGACTCCTGGCTTCGTCACCGACATCCTCGGCTTCCTGTGCGTGCTGCCGTTCACGCGGCCGTTCATGCGGCGGCTGGGATCGTGGTTCTTCGCCAAGCGGGTCAAGGCGATGGCGGCGGCTTCGCCGTACGCGCATCTCGGGGTGCCCTTCCAGCGCGCTGACGACGCCGGTGCGGCGCCCGCGCCGGGCACCAGCAAGGTGGTGCACGGCGAGGTCCTGCGCGAGGACTGAGCCTCCTCGCGGCCTCCTCGCGGCCTCCTCGCGGCCTCCTCACAGTCTCGCCCCGAGGCGGCGCGTGACGCCTCGCCCCGAGGCAACGCAAAACGCCCCGGACCGGGCAGGTCCGGGGCGCTCCAGCGTCACCGTGTGGAGGTCAGGCGCTCTTGCGTCGCTGTGCGCGAAGGATCGCCAGCCTCTCGTTGAGCACCTCTTCCAGGTCCTCGATGGACCGCCGCTCGAGCAGCATGTCCCAGTGCGTCCGCGGGGGCTTCGCCTTCTTGGCCTCCGGCAGCTCACCGTCCACGCGAACCGCGGTCGCGCCGCACATGCGGCACTCCCACGTAGCGGGGATCTCTGCCTCGGCTGCAAGCGGAACCTCGAAGCGATGCCCCTTCGAACAGGTGTAAGACACCTCCTGGCGCGGGGCCAGATCCGTGTTACGGTCGTTCTCGTAGCTGGTTGCCCCGAGCCTGGTGCCACGAAGTGCGCGCTCGCCCATGTTTAATAGCCTCCTACAGGGCCCCCATCGTGGGGGGTCTGTCTCCCACGGTGTCTAACGCTTGATACCGTGAGTGGATTCCCACCCAAGGCGTGATCCAATCGCGCTTTTTGCGATGAGAGCTCACGCCGGTGGTGTTCCTGGCCCACGAGCCCCCGCGCACACCCCTGTCCAGCAGGGCCGATCGGGTCTCACGCCCCTGTTTTCCCGCCCTCCTGAGAACTCGCGCGCCCTCGCGCGCTCGCGCGGCCCGTTAGATCCGTCCAGGACGGGACAGGAGAGAGGCGTTCTGACGGAAGACGTACGGGAGGGGTGGCGATGTTCACGCGAGGCAGGCGGAGAGTGGCGCTCGGCGTGGCGGCGCTGGCGGCGCTGACCGGGTTGGTCACGGGCTGCGGAGGCGACGGCGGCGACGACGACGGGGACGACCGTCCTGACGTGGTGAACACCGGCGACAACGACGGCGACGACGACTGAACCACGCGAAGCGGCTCCGCCGGTGCTCGTCCGAGCGCCGGCGGAGCCGCTTTCTCACATCTGTCAGCCCTTGGGTGGCACAGGGTCGTTGCCGGGGGCGATCGTCCGCTGGTCGCGGACCTTGCCGTCGGTGCCGTGGACGCGCAGCTCGCCGCCGCCGTCGCGCTGCAGGAGCTCGCTGGCCCGCTTGACCGCCTCCGCCTGGGTCTCCGCTGTGAACAGCGCCCGTTCGCCGTCCGGCCTGGTGACCGCCCAGCTGCCGTCGGGACGCTGGACGACGTCTCTGGAGTTGGCCTGACCTGCCATGGGGGATTCACCCTTTCTGGGTCGTAACGGTGGGATGCCTCGCCTGCCCCGGTTTTCGGGGTTCAGTCCCGGACCGTCATGACGCGTCGGCGGACCCTGGGGGTGTCTCAGGCGGTGACGGTGACCTTGCCCCCGGCCTCGGCGCGGGTGGCGACGTGGGACCGGGTCAGGGCGAAGGCCAGCCACAGCCCGCCGATCGCGATCAGCGCGCCATGGGCGACGCGCAGGCCGTAGAGGGGCGCGAAGAACTGCGGGATGAACAGGGCGAACCCCACCGCCAGCGGCACGGCGCTCCACCTGGAGACGGTGCCTGAGCGCCAGACGGCGACCGCGGTCATGATCGCGCCGATGCCCAGCAGTCCGAGGCCGATCGCGAACATCGTGGCCGCCAGCGCGTCGTAGCGGAACTCACCCGCCAGCTCCATCAGCTCGGGCGTGCCGTCGCGCAGGGCCCGCTCGGCGATGACGTTCAGGCCGAAGTCCTCCGCGCCGTAGTAGGGGAGTGTCAGGCCCGCGCCGATCCAGGTCACCACGGCGGCGCGCAGGGACAGTCGATCCTTCAGCAGCTGGTGGACGCCGAGGGCGGCCAGGCCGAGCAGGACGAAGCCGATCATCGCGGCCAGGTGACCGAGGACCCAGGCGGTGGAGGAGATGGCCGCGGCGTCGTCACCGGAGGGACGGACGGCGGGATAGATGAGGAAGAGCAGGCCGGTCACGGCGTAGGTCGCGGGGGTGAGCTTCACGGGGGAGCACTCCAAGGGGGGTCGTTGCTCTTGTATGTGAGCAATGCTCTCTGACGAGAGCGCCGGTGTCAAGAGCGGTGCTCTCGAGAGGAGGCGGGTGCTCACAGGATCGCGGAGCGAGTCCGTGTCGGAGAAGTGCCAGAATCACCCGCGGTGGTGCGCGGTGAGGATCAGTGAGCGGCACGAGGGCAGGCGCTCGCGCAGCAGCGCGGCGGCGCTGATGCCGTCGAGTGACGGCAGGTCGATGTCGATGACCGCGACGTCGGGCCGCCACGCCAGCGCCGCGGGCACGATCTCGTCGCCGGCCGGGACGCTCGCCACCACCTCGAGGTCGTCCTCCTGGGAGAGCAGTTCGGCCAGGGCCTCGCGCAGGATCCGCATGTCCTCGGCGAGAAGGACCTTCAGCGGCATGCTCTCATTGAGGCCTGCGCGCGGAGAGGCGCGGAACGCTTCGAGTTCACTTTAACAACTGACTATGCTGGGGTCATGAACAGGTTCGGGGAGATGCACTGCTCGATCGCTCAGGCGGTGGGGGTGATCGGCGAGCCGTGGACACCGTTGATCCTTCGCGACCTGTTCCTGGGCGTGCGCAGGTTCGACGAACTGGCGCAGGATCTCGGGATCTCCCGCAACCTGCTGACCGCACGGCTCGAACGGCTGGTCGAGGCCGGGGTGGTCGAGCGCAGGCCCTACCAGGAGCGGCCGGTCCGCTACGAGTACCACCTGGCAGAGGCGGGGCGCGAGATCGTGCCCGCGCTGATCACGCTGATGGCGTGGGGCGACAAGTGGTCGACCCCGCCCGGCGGCCCTCCCGCGCTGCTGGTGCACTCCTGCGGGCAGCTGTTCACGCCCGTCGTGACCTGCCCGCACTGCGGCGGGGAGGCCGACGCCGACACCATCACCGTCGTCGGGGGACCCGGCGCAGCCCAGGGCCCCGGCACCATGGTGCTGGCGGCTCCCCGGGAAAGCTGACCCGCTCACCCGTGCGGCGCGGGCCGTACGGCCGCGGCCACGATGTGCTCGAGGCGGTGGGCATGGGCGCCGCGCCAGTAGACACGGCCGCACGCCGCGCAGCGCGCGAAGACGTCGTAGCTGTGGCGGGTGCCGGGTTCGAGCAGGGCTTCGACGTCCGCCTTGTCCACGGGTGACAGGTGACCGTTGCACGCCGTGCATCTGGTCCATGGCGCCAGCGGCGGCGCGAACCGATCGAGCACGTCGGCGAGCTGCTCGTCGGCGCGCTCCCCTCGCACGTAGGCGCCGAGCCACAGCGCCCTGCGGCGCAGCAGGCCGCGGTCTCTGGTCAGCAGCAGCCTTCGCTCGGCGTTGGCCCACCTGACCAGGGCGTCGTCGTCACGGTCGTTGTGGTAGGCCGTGTCCACGCCGAGCAGGCGCAGCCGCCTGGCGAGCGTGCCGAGATGCACGTCGAGGAGGAAGCGCGGCGGTGCGATCGGCAGCGCCTGCGGCCGCGCCGCCGGCAGCACCCCGACGACGTCGCCGTCGCGCGGCCGATGGGAGGGCGGCACCGGCCTGCCGTCGACGACGAGCCTGCCGACCTCGGGCAGCGGGACACCGAGTGACTCGACCACGTGGCCGAGCGAGGAGGTGCCGTCGTAGGCCACGGGCACGCGCTCGCGCCGGTGCCGTGGCGCCAGGAACAGCCACAGGTCGGCGTCGAAGCGGATGCTCAGCTCCGGCCCTTCCATCCTCTCAGCATGCCCTCACAGGCGTTCGGGCACCTCGTTGCCCGCCGCGCGGATCGCCTTGGGCAAGTTCACGGCCGCCAGCAGCGCCCCGCCGAGCACGAAGAAGACGACCAGCGAGATGATCGCCAGCCGGTAGCTGCCCGACAACTGGTAGGCGAGGGCGAGCGTCATCGAGCCGAGGAAGGTCGAGCCCTTGTCGCTGATCTCGTAGAGGCTGTAGTACTCGGCCTCCTTGCCGCGCGGGATCACGTGTGAGAACAGCGAGCGCGACAGCGCCTGCGTGCCGCCCATGACGATCGCGATCGCGAAGGCCAGCGCGAAGAAGGCCGTCGCCGAGCCCTTGGGCAGGAAGTAGGCGACGCAGACCACGCCGGTCCAGGCCACCAGAGCCGCCAGTACCACCTGCTTGGCGCCGAAACGGACGGCCAGGCGGCTGAGCAGCAGCGCGCCGCCGAAGGCGACGAACTGCACCATGAGGATCGCGGAGATCTGAGTGGTCTTGTCCAGCCCCAGCTCCTCCTCGGCGAAGGTGGCGGAGAAGGAGATCACCGTCTGCACGCCGTCGTTGTAGAGGAGGTAGGCCACCAGGAAAGCCAGCGTCAGGGGGTAGCGGCGCAGGCTCATCGCGGTTCTGCCCAACTGGCGGAAGCTGCCGCTGATCGCCTGGCCCGCCGACTCGGCGCGCGGAGCCAACGCGTGCCTGTTACGCAGGCGCAGGAGCGGGATGATCGTGAACCCGCCCCACCACAGTCCTGCCGAGCTCAGCGCGATGCGCACCGCGGTGCTGGTGTCCAGGCCGAAACCTTCGGCGTTAAGGAACAGCGCCAGGTGGATGGCGAGCAGCAGACCGCCGCCCAGGTAGCCGAAGCCCCATCCCATCCCCGAGACCCTGTCGCGCTCGCCGGGCGTGGCGATCTCGGGCAGGAAGGAGTTGTAGATGACGAAAGCGCACGCGAAGCCGATGTTGGCCACCAGGAACAGCGCGCCGCCCAGGAGATAGCGCCCGTCGTTGACGAACCAGAAGCAGACGGTCGCCAGCGCGCCCAGCAGGGCGAAGAAGCCCATCAGCTCCTTCTTGCGCCCGGTGTGGTCGGCCAGCGCTCCCGCGATCGGCATGAAGATGATCTGCAGGACGGCCGCGACCCCCACCACGAAGGAGAAGTAGGCACCCGGCCGTACGGCCATACCTAGCACGTCCACGTAGGGAGCGCCCGCCGCGGCCGTCTTGGCGATGTCGATGAGATAGGGCCCCAGGAAGACCGTGAGCACCGTGGTCGGGAAGGCCGAGTTGGCCCAGTCGTACCAGTACCAGCCGCGCTGCTCACGGCGGCGCGCGGTGGGGGAGTCGTCGAAGACGGCAGGGGGGGTGGGAACTGCCAAGGGAGGGCTCCTAGGCTGCGAGCTGGCCGGGATGCCAGAGGCCGCGCCGGTCGAGGACGTCGCGCAGGCCGGAGATGTTGTCGGTCATGATGCCGTCGACCCCGAGGTCGAGCAGGTAGTCCATGCGCAGGGTGTCGTTGATGGTCCACACGTGGACCTGCATGCCGAGGGCGTGCGCCGTACGCACCAGGGCGCGGGTGGTGACCCGCAGCCCGCGAAAGCCGACCGGCACCTGCGCGCAGGGCACGCCCGAGCGGACCAGCCTGGTCAGCACGCGGCCGTAGCCCGAGGTGGCGGCGGCCGCGCGCAGGGAGGCGACGCCGCGAGGGCCGAGCGCCGAGCAGACCTCCCGGCCCATGGCCGCGCGCGCCCTGGCCAGGCGCTCGTCGGAGAAGGAGGTCAGGCAGATCCGGTCGTAGGCGTTGGTGCGCCTGACCATCTCGGCCAGCGGCCTGATCGCGCCCGCCTCCTTGACGTCGATGTTGAACTTCGCCGAGGGGAAGGAGCCGAGGAGGTCCTCCATCAGCGGGATCTCGTCGGCGCCGCCGATCCGGGCCTGCCTGACGGCGCTGTAGGGCAGCTCGGCGATCCTGCCCCTGCGATCGGTGACCCTGTCGAGCGTGTGGTCGTGAAAGGCCAGCAGCACGCCGTCGGAGGTCGCGTGCGCGTCGGTCTCGAGGTATTCGTAGCCCAACCGCACCGCCCGCTCGAAGGCCGCGGCGGTGTTCTCGTGCCCCTCCAGGGCTCCACCGCGGTGAGCGAAGGCCAGCGGGCCAGGATGGTCGAGGAAGGCGAAACGACGGCTGAGCACACGGCGAGTATGCCGCTTGTGAGCTCGGCGCGTCATGTCGGCGTGGTTACGACTCGGGCAATTTACTCCATTCCTGACGTCGCGTCTCCGAGAGCGCGATGGCCGCCGCCACACCGACGTTGAACGAGCCGACCCGCCCGACCTGCGGGATGTAGGCGGCCAGGTCGGCGGCCTCCAGCAGAGCGGGGGAGCAGCCATGGTCCTCGCTGCCGACCACCAGGCACACGTCGCGATCGAGGTTGGTGCGGTGGAGTGGCTGGGCCTCGCCGGTGAGCTCGATCGCGATCACCGTGTAGCCGTCGTCCCTGGCCTCGCGCACCGCGTCGAGCACGGGGACGGCCTCCTTCCACGCCACGAGCCTGTCGGTGCCGAGCGCCACCTTGGCGGCCTTGGGGTTGGTCGGCGGCGTGGCGTTGCCCGCCAGCCAGATCTGGTCGACGCCGAAGGCGGCCGCGCTGCGGAAGATGGAGCCCACGTTGAAGGGGCCCGTCACCGACTCCAGGATCATCGAGAGCCGGTTTCCCGTGCTCCTGCGCCAGGTGCGGTTGAGCCGCTTGACGTCGGTCGGGCGCAGTTGCTTTCTCATCGGGTCACCTTCAGGATTCGGTACGCGGCGCGGGAGGCCTCGCGGGTGGCCTGCCAGCCCTGGTCGGACAGCCAGCGCTGCAGGGAGTCGGAGCCGAGGTGCTTCTGCACCACGAGGTAGGCCACCCCTTCGGGGGTCAGCCTGGTCAGCCAGCGGGTCAGCATCTCGTGCATGGCCTGCTTGCCGATGCGGATCGCCGGGTTGGACCAGATCGCGGCGAACCGCACGTCCTCGGGAACCTCGTCGACGTGCGCGGGTCTGACCCTGCCAAGGGCGGCGGCCCTGGCGTTGCGCTCGGTCAGCTCGAGCGAGCGCCTGTTGACGTCGACGGCCCACACGGTGGCCGAGGGGGCACGCGAGGCCATGGTCAGCGCGATGGGGCCGTAGCCGCAGCCCAGGTCGAGCAGGTGGCCCTCCTGCGGGGGCGTGGGCACGCTCTCCAGCAGGACGCGGGTGCCGAGGTCGATCCTTTCGGGGGAGAAGACGCCCCTGTCGGTCTCGAGCCTCAGGTGCAGGTCGGGCAGGACCAGGTCGACGCTCGACGGTCTGCTCGCAGCCTGGGGCTGCTCCTCGAAATAGTGGGCCACGTGCGAAAAGCTTAGGGGATGCGGTGGCCGAGCAGGATGGCCGCCGCCGCGACGAGCAGGCCCGCGACGATCGCCGCGATGATGAAGTACTGGCTGATCTCCTGGCTGACGGTCTTGAACCCCAGCGACGTGCCGATCTGCTCGTAGACCTGGCGCAGCTCGTTGCCCGACTCGGCGGCGTAGGCGCGGCCGGAGGTGCCCTCCGACAGCGTCTGCAGGGTCGCCTTGTTCACCGGTACGGTCACCGGGCGCCCGTCGATCATGACGGTGCCCTCCTGCGTGCCGTACGCGATGGTCGAGACGGGCACCCTCGCCTGTTTGGCGGCGTCGACGGCCTCGCTCACCGAGCGTCCTGAGGTGTTGTCCCCGTCGGACAGCAGCACGATGGCGGCGGGCGGCGGGTCGGTGACCGCGCGCTGGTCGAAGGAGCGGATGGAGTCGAGGGAGTTGAAGACCGCCTCGCCGATGGCGGTGCCGGGACGGGTGTTGAGGTTGCCGAGCGCGGTGACGACCGCCTGCCTGTCGGTGGTGGGGGAGATGACCACGTTGGCGGAGCGGGCGAAGGAGACGAGGCCGACGTTGAAGCGTTCGGGCAGGCCGCGCACGAACGTCTGCGCCGCGATCCTGGCCGCGGCGATCCTGCTGGGCGGCACGTCGTCGGCGTCCATCGACAGCGACACGTCGAGCGCGACCATGATGGTGGCCCGGTCGCGCGGGACGCGCACCTGGTCGGCGGGCCTGGCCGCGCCGATGACCAGCAGGCTCATCATCACCAGGAACAGCAGGGGCGCGAGGTGGCGCCGCCAGCCGGGGCCGTGGGGGGCGACCATGTTCAGCAGGGCCAGGTTGGTGAAGCGCACGGTGTAGCGGCGCCGCCTGAACTGCGCCACCACGTAGGCCGCGACCACCAGCGCCACGAGCGCGAACAGCCACAGATATCCCGGCGCCAAGAACGTCACGGACTCTCCTGTCCCTGGTCGGCTTCCTCGCTCACGTTCCAGCCCTCCGGTGTGCCAGGTGCGCCATGCGCCGCTGGCGTAGCGCGAACTGCGCGATGTCGAACACCCAGTCCCTGTCGGTGCGCAGCACCAGGTGGGCCACCCCGGCCCTGCGCAGCGCGGCCCGGGTGCCCTCCCGCTGCAGGGCCGCCGCCTCTGCGTAGGCGGCGCGTACCCGCGGCGAAAGGTGTACCTCGCTTACGTGCCCAGTCTCAGGGTCGGTGAACGCCACCGTGCCGACGTCGGGAAGCTCCAGTTCGCGGGGGTCCATCACCTCGACCGCCAGCACCTGGTGGCGCGCCGCCAGGCGCCTGATCGGCCGCTCCCACGCCCGCTCCGCGCCGGGGTCGAGGCTCGGCCGCGCCTCGAGGAAGTCGGAGACCACCACCCGCAGCCCGTGCCGCCTGCGCATGGCGGCCAGCACGTCGATCCCCTCGGCCAGGTCGGGGGCGTCCTGCACGGGCCGCCCCCTCGGGGCGTCGAGCAGCGAGTGCAGCAGGCCGTACAGCGCGGGCCTGCCCGTCCTCGCGGGCATCCTGTGCAGCGCGTCGTCGTGCAGCACCAGCGCGCCGAAGCGGTCGCCCATCCTGCTGGTCAGGAAGCCGATCGCGCCGATCGCCGAGACCACCAGGTCGCGCTTGTCGGTGTCGGTGGTGCCGAAGTCCATGCTCGGCGAGAGATCGGCCAGCGCCCAGGTCTCCAGCTCCCTGTCGGAGACCAGGTCGCGCACGTGCGGGACCGTCGTGCGCGCGGTCACCGCCCAGTCCATCCGCCGCACGTCGTCCTCGCCGGGCACGTACACCCTGCTGTCGCCCGCCTCGCTGCCGGGGCCGGGCAGCAGGCCCTGGTGCTGGCCGTGCATCAGGCCGTCGAGCCTGCGGCTGATCGTCAGCTCGAGCCTGCGCAGCGCCTGCTCGGCCTGGTTGGTCATCGGCCCTGGTTCCAGACGACGAGCGGCGGCGGTACGGAGTGCAGGACCTGCCTGACCACGTTCTCGGGGTCGACGCCGTCGGCCAGCGCGTCGAAGGTGAGCATCAGCCGGTGGCCCATCACGTCGACGGCCACGTCGCGCACGTCGTCGGGCAGCAGGTAGTCGCGCCCGCGCAGCACCGCGAGCGCCCTTCCCGCCGCGACCAGGCCGAGCGTGGCGCGGGGGCTCACGCCGATCTCGATCGTGTCGGCCAGGTCGGGCATGCCGTACTCGGCGGGGGAGCGGGTGGACATCACCAGGCGCACCACGTAGTCGGCGACCAGCTGGTGCACCGAGACCTGCTCGGCCTGCCGCTGCAGGGCCATCAGCCGCTCGGGGTCGAGGATCGGCTCGGGCACCGGAGGCGTGACGCTCATCCTGTGCAGGATCTCCAGCTCCTCCTGCGCGGTCGGGTGCGGCACCCTGACCCTGAACAGGAAGCGGTCGCGCTGCACCTCGGGCAGCGGGTAGACGCCCTCGGACTCGATCGGGTTCTGGGTGGCCAGCACGATGAAGGGCTTGGGCAGCGGGTGGGTGACGCCCGCCAGCGTGACCTGGCGCTCGGCCATGACCTCCAGCAGGGCGGACTGCACCTTGGCGGGGGCGCGGTTGATCTCGTCGGCGAGCAGGAAGTTGACGAAGACCGGGCCGAGCTCGACGTCGAACTGCTCGCTGGAGGGATGGTAGACGCGGGTGCCGACGATGTCGCTCGGCACCAGGTCGGGGGTGAACTGAATGCGGGCGAACGTGCCGCCCACCACCGTGGCGAGCGTCGAGGCGGCCAGCGTCTTCGCCACGCCGGGCACACCCTCCAGCAGGCAGTGGCCGCGCGCCAGGAGCGCGACCACCAGCCGCTCCACCATGTGCTCCTGTCCGACGATGACGCGCCGGACCTCCTCAAGGGTCTGACGCAGCACGGCCGCGTCCGTACCTGTCGACAGCTCTTCGGCAGCGCTCATGTGTGCTATTCCACCAAACAAGGCTTATGGGTGCACGACCCGCCGCGCCGGGTATACCTGCTTTGATGACTCGCATGGCCGCTCCGCTCCAGTACGGTGACCCGCCAAGGCTCGGGGGGTTCGCCGTGCAGGCCCGCCTGTCCACGGTGCCGGCGGGGCTGGTCTACCTCGGACAGGGGCCCGACGGCAGGGCGGTGTCCATCGCGCTGCTCACCAGGGGCGCGGCGCTCGACCCCTCGGCCCGCGAACGGTTCGTCACGGCCATCCGCTCCTCCTCGGGGGTCAGGGGCTGGATGGCGAGGGCCAGAGGCAGGACCACCACGCTCGACGGGCCGCCCGTCGTGGCCGCGGAGCTGGGCGACGCACCGTGGGTGGCGGTGCCCTACACGCCTGGACGGCCGGGCGCCGAGCGCTTCCTCGAGCCCGTCATGGTGGGCGGCACGCTGATCGGCGAGGCGCACGGGCCCGACTTCGTGCCGTACTGGCTGGCCGACAGAGCGCCCGCGCTGCCGGCGCCGCCGAGGCCCAGGCCCCCGCTGACCGAGACGAGGACCAGAGTGCTCGTCGCCGGCGCGGTGCTGGCGCTGCTCGTGCTGCTCGGCGCGGTGATCGCCCTTCTGCTGTTCGGCGGCGAGGACGACAGCGCCCCGATGCCGCGGCCGATGCCGCCCACGCAGTACGTGCCGAGCCCGCCGCCGGTGCCCGCCTCACCCGAGCCGCAGGAGCCCCAGCCCTCGCCGTCGCCGGGGGAGACGGGCAGGAGCACGCCTGGACAGTCGCCCGGCGAGGACACCGACGAGGGCAACCCGATCTAGGCCTTGACGCCGGGCGGCCGGGTGTCAGCCGAACTGCTGCCAGCCGAGCCTGGCCACCATCGCCACCACGACGCACAGCAGCACGACGCGGACGAAGCCGGTGCCGCGCCTGAGCGCCATCCTCGCGCCGACCTGGGCGCCCGCGATGTTGCAGACCGCCATGCCGAGGCCGAGCGCCCACAGGATGTGCCCCTGGTAGCCGAAGACCAGCAGCGCGCCGAGGTTCGTGCCGGTGTTGATGATCTTCGAGGTGGCCGAGGCGTGGACGAAGTCGAGGCCGAGGATCGTGGTGAACGCGATGATCAGGAAGGTGCCCGTGCCGGGGCCCATGATGCCGTCGTAGAAGGCGATCAGCACCCCCGAGACCAGGATCGCCGCCCCCACTCGCGCGCGGGTGCGCAGGTGCGCCCGGGGGAGCGCGCCGAAGGAGGGCCGCAGGGTCACGAAGGCGGCCACGCCCAGCAGGATGACCATCACCAGCGGGCGCAGAACCTCGGAGGAGATCGCCGCGGCGGCGGAGGCGCCGAGCCCCGAGCACAGGACGGCGAGCACCCCCGCGGGGACGGCCACCTGCGGGTCGAGCTTGGTGGTGCGGACGTAGGTGACGGCCGCCGAGGCGGTGCCGAAGACGGACGACAGCTTGTTGGTGGCGATGGCCTGGATGGTCGGCACGCCCGCGACCATGAGGGCGGGCAGCTGCAGCAGACCGCCGCCGCCCACGACGGCGTCGATCCAGCCCGCTCCCGCGGCCGCCGCCAGCAGTACGACGACCTGTTCCAGCGACACCCCGGCACTCCCCGCAGCGACCCGTCCAATCCCTCAGCAGGGTATAGGCCGATATTTCGTGATACGCCCCTGGGGTGGGTGCCTCCGGGGATGTGCGCGCGCCTGGGGTGCGCGGGGTGGCTGATGTGCGCGGGCCTGGGGTGCGTGGGATGGCTGGGCTGGGCGGGTGGCCGGTGGCGCGGTGTGGGCCGCGCGGGATCCGGTCCCCGCGCGGCCCATCGTCGCGCGGGGACCGGAGAGGGCGCCCACCGTGACCTGCGGGCGCCCCCGTCATGGGAGGTGCGGGGAAGAGGGGCCGCTCAGTGGGCGGCGGCCAGCGGCCGCTTCCTGCTGGCGAACACGTCGTCGATCAACCGGTACGTGCGGGCCTGCTCGGCCGTCATGAACCGGTCGCGCTCGATGTCCTTCCTGACCTCCGCGGCCGGCCGCCCCGTGTGCTTGGCCAGGATCTCCTCCTGCTGGTCGCGCATCCGAAGGATCTCGCGCGCGTGGATCTCCAGGTCGCTCGACTGGCCCCTGCTCCCCTCGGTGGCGGGCTGGTGGAGCAGGATGCGCGCGTGCGGGAGCGCGGCCCGCTTGCCCGGCGTGCCCGCGGCCAGCAGCACCGCGGCGGCCGAACTGGCCTCACCGATGCACACCGTCTGGATCTCGGGCCTGACGAACTGCATCGTGTCGTAGATGGCCGTCATCGCGGTGAACGAGCCGCCAGGAGAGTTGATGTAGAGCTGGATGTCGCGGTCGGGGTCGAGACTCTCCAGGGTGAGCAGCTGCGCCATCACGTCGTTGGCCGCGGTGTCGTCGATCGGCGTGCCGATGAAGACGATGCGGTCCTCGAACAGCTTGTTGTAGGGGTTCATCTCCTTCACGCCGTAGCTGGTGCGCTCGACGAAGGAGGGCAGCACGTACCTGGCGTTCATCGCTGGACCACCCCGTCGGCGTGGGCGACGACATGGTCGACGAACCCGTACTCCTTGGCCTCCTGCGCGGTGAACCAGCGGTCCCTGTCGGAGTCGGCCTGGATGCGCTCGAGCGGCTGCCCGGTGTGCTGCGCGATGAGCTCGGCCATCAGCCGCTTGGTGTAGATCATGTTCTCGGCCTGGATCTGGATGTCGGTGGCGGTGCCGCCGATGCCGCCGAGCGGCTGGTGCATGACGATCCTGGCGTGCGGGAGGGCGTAGCGCTTGCCCCGCGTGCCGCCGCTGAGCAGGAACTGACCCATGGACGCGGCAAAGCCCATCGCGACGGTCGAAACGTCGCAGGGAACGAACTGCATCATGTCGTAGAGCGCCATCCCCGCGGACACCGATCCGCCGGGGGAATTGATGTAAAGAGTGATGTCGCGGTGTGGGTCCTCGGCCGCCAGCAAAAGCAGCTCACCGCACAGCCGATTGCATATCTCGTCGTCGACCTCCTGGCCGAGAACGACAATGCGCTCCTTCAACAAGCGCTGGCCCAGCTGTTCCGGCCAGGCGGTGCGAGTGGCCTCCGTCATGTGTGCGCCTTTCTCTCGGTACTAATGCGACGTTATCCAGATGCGCCTCGAATTGGTCGTGACTTTCTCCGTGAGCAGATTTCACCACAAGCGCATTTCGCTCGGAGTGAATAAACGTCGACATAGAATGGCTTCTGTGAGATGGACCCTTGTCGCCCGCAGATGGGCCTGCCTCGTCCTCGGTGGGGCGCTGCTGATGCCGTACATGATGCTCGGGGCACTGGTCAGCGGCACGCTCGGCAGAGTGGGCGCCGACCTGCTCCTCCCCATCGACGTGCTGGTCTTCGTCGCGGTGCTGCCCGTGGTGGCGCTGACGGGTCTGTTCCTGCCGCTGCGCGCCTTCGAGGTGTCGGCGGCCGAGGGGCTGCTCGGCGTGCGGATCGACCCGCTGCCCCGCCGCGCCCGCACCTGGGCCGAGCGGAGGCGCATGGCGGCGTGGTTCACACTGCACCTGGGCGTGGGCGGGGTCGTCAGCGGCGTCACGCTGGCGATCGTGCCGTTCGCGGTGTGGTCGATGGCGGTGCCCTTCACCGGTGACAGGTTCGGCATCCTCGGCCAGGGCACCCCGCTCGGCTGGTGGCCGCTGGGCGGGCTCGCCTTCCTGGTCCTGCTGGTGGCGCTGGTCCATGGGGCGGGCGCGCTGCTGGCCAGGCTCGCGCCGGTGCTGCTCGGCCCCTCGCCCTCCGACCGGCTCGCCCTCGCCGAGGAGCAGGCCCGCACGCTCGCCGAGCGCAACAGGCTGGCCCGCGAGCTGCACGACTCCGTCGGTCACGCGCTGAGCGTGGTCACCCTGCAGGCCGCGGCGGCCGGCAGGGTGCTCGACCGCGACCCCGCGACCGCCAGGATCGCGCTGGAGGCCATCGAGCAGTCGGCCAGGGCCGCGCTGGAGGACCTCGACCACGTGCTGGGCGTCCTGAGGGAGGATCCGCAGGCCAGGGCGCCGCAGGCGACCCTCGCCGACCTCGACGAGCTGATCCGCACCTCGGGCGCCGACGTCACGCGCGAGGTGGGTGACCTCTCGGCGGTGCCCGCGGTGATCTCGAGGGAGGCCTACAGGATCGTCCAGGAAGCGCTGACCAACGCCATCAAGCACGGCCACGGCACCGTACGGCTGGCCGCCGCCGTGCGGGAGGACCAGCTGAGCATCGAGGTCACCAACGCCGCGGGCGCCGGAGGGCACGGCGGCGGCAGAGGCGTCGCCGGCATGAGGGAGCGGGTCGGGCTGCTGCGCGGCACGCTGCACGCCGGCCCCGTGGAGGCGGGCGAGTGGCAGGTGTCGGTGCGACTGCCGCTACGGTCGGGGGTGTGATGCTCAAGGTCGTGATCGCCGACGACGAGGCCCTCATCCGCACCGGCCTGCGGATCATCGTCGACTCCGAACCGGACCTGAGCGTCGTCGGCGAGGCGGCCGACGGCGCCGAGGTCGTCCCCGTGGTGCGCGCGCAGCGTCCCGACGTGGTGCTGATGGACGTCAGGATGCCGCGCGTCGACGGCATCCAGGCCACCAGGCAGCTGGTCGCGCTCGACGACCCGCCCAAGGTGCTCGTCGTGACGACGTTCGAGAACGACGACTACGTCTACGACGCGCTGAGAGCGGGGGCGAGCGGCTTCCTGCTGAAGCGCACCAAGCCCGACGACCTGGTGCGGGCCGTACGGGTGGTGGCCGCGGGCGAGGCGCTGCTGTTCCCCGCCGCGATCCGCGCGCTGGCGGCCACGCGCAGTCACACGGCGCAGGTGCCCGGCATCGCCAGGCTCACGGGGCGCGAGGGCGACGTGCTGCGCCTGATGGCCAGGGGTCTTTCCAACGGGGAGATCGCCGCCGAGCTGGTGGTCAGCCAGGAGACGGTCAAGACCCACGTCGGCAACGTGCTGGCCAAGCTCGACGCCCGCGACCGCACCCAGGCCGTCATCGCCGCCTACGAGTCGGGCTTCGTCGCCCCCGGATGAACCCGATGAACCCGATGAACCCGATGAACCCCCGCCCGGATGAAACCGCGCCCGGATGAACCCGCGCCCCAGCTCCCTGGATGAGCCGGCCTACCGGGACCGCGCCCGCCAGGCCTTGAGGATCTCCTCGGCGGGCAGCGCGGTGCACTCCGTCGCCGACATGCCGGTGGCCTCCAGGTGCGCCTCGACCAGGCGCAGGCCCGCGGGGTAGCCCGCCATGTCGGAGATGCCGCGCGGCTCCTGGCCGAACCTGCTCATCGCCGAGTCGCCGAGCACGTACGCGGGCGTGTTCTGCATGCCGGCCAGGTCGAGATCGGCTTCGATCCTGGCGAAGACCTCGTCGGCGAGCGGGCGGGTCGTCCACGGACCCATCGCCTCCGGGCCCGCCATCTCGCGGACGAACGCCTCGGCCAGGCCCTCGGCGACGACGTGTTCGCCGACGGTGACGGTCTCGGGGTTCCACTCGACGTTGCGGAAGCGGACGTTGTGGTGGAACTCGTGCACGGCGCAGTGCGCGATCCTGTCGATGACGTCCTCGCGGGGCCAGGCGATGACGTAGAGCCAGTCGCCGTAGGAGCCCATGCCGTAGTAGCCGCCCGCGGCGTCCATGAGATAGTCGTCGTCGGGGTCGCCGAGAACGAACATCACGTTCAGGTGGTCGGGGCCGTCGAAGCCGCTGAGGCGGTCGGCGGCGTCGGCCAGCGCCCGCTCGATGCGGCCCTTGACATCCCTGTCGATGAGGTCTCGCACGGCGGGCAGGTAGCGCTCGTCCTCGCGGTCGACGCGGAAGCCCGAGCCCATGTGATGGAGGTCGACGCTGTCGCCCGGCACGGGGATGGAGGCCCGCATGAGCGCCAGCATCGCCGTCAGCAGGGCGGGGCGCTCCTCGAGAGGACGCTCCAGCAGGTCGGCCATCGCGGTGAAGGTGTCGTGAACGGTGAACTTCATGCCGAGGACGCTAGAGGCTCCCGTTACGTGAGGCTCAACCTCTTTTTCCTGAGGACACAATGGGGACATGCGCGCCAGCCGTCTGCTCTCCCTCCTGCTGCTGCTCCAGACGCGCGGCCGCATGACCGCCACCGAGCTGGCCGAGGAGCTCGAGGTGTCGGTCAGGACCGTCTACCGCGACGTCGAGGCCCTGTCCTCCTCCGGTGTGCCGGTCTACGCCGACCGCGGCCCGACGGGCGGCTACCAGCTGCTCGACGGCTACCGCACCAGGCTCAACGGGCTCACCGCCGCCGAGGCCTCCTCGCTGTTCCTGGCCGGGATGCCCGGCCCCGCGGCCGAGCTGGGCCTCGGGGACGTGGCTGCCAACGCCGAGCTGAAGCTGCTGGCCGCCCTGCCGCCCGAGCCGCGCTCCCAGGCGACCATGATGCGCGAGCGCTTCCACCTCGACGTGCCTGGCTGGTACCGGGGCGCCGACGACGTGCCGCACCTGGCCGAGGTGGCCGAGGCGGTGTGGGACCAGCGTCCGCTGCGCATGAGGTACCGGCGGTGGGGGCGCCAGGAGGTGGACAGGGTGATCCATCCGTACGGGCTGGTCCTCAAGGGCGGCTCGTGGTACATGGTCGCCGCCCCGCCCGGCGGCGACCCGCGCACCTACCGCGTCTCGCGCATCCTGGCGATGGAGACCCTGCAGGGCCGCTTCGAGCGGCCGCCCGGCTTCGAGCTGGCGGAGTTCTGGCAGGCCTACGCCAAGGACTTCAAGCAGAAGATGTACACCGCCGAGGCCGTCATCAGATTCGAGCCAGGTGCGGAGAGCCTGCTGGAATACACCCTCAGCATGCCCGTGCCGATGTCGGAGCCCGACCCCGACGGGTGGCGGACGGTGACCGTGCCCATCGAGTCGGTCAGGCACGCCCGCTGGCTGCTGCTGCGGATGGGCGCGAGCGTCGAGGTGCTGGCCCCCGCCGAGCTGCGCGACCTGATGCGGCAGTCGGTCGCGGAACTGTGCAAGATATACCAATCATGAGCAAAGTACATGTGGGTCTCGTCGGCGTGGGCAACTGCGCCTCCTCGCTGGTGCAGGGTGTGGAGTTCTACAGGGGCAGCGACTACCCCGACAGCGCGGGCTTCGCCGTGGGCGACGTGGTCTTCACCGCCGCCTTCGACGTCACGCCCTCCAAGATCGGCAAGGACCTGTCCGAGGCGATCTGGGCCGCGCCCAACAACGCCGCCGTCTTCGCCGAGGTGCCGCAGCTGGGAGTGCGCGTGGAGGAGGGCGTTCTCGGCGAGGACTTCGGCGACCTGGAGGACGCCAGAGGCTCGGCCACCCCCCAGGCGGTCGCCGAGCGGCTGCGCGCCACCGGCACGCACGTCCTGGTCAGCTTCCTGCCGGTCGGGCACCAGCGGACCACCGAGCTGTACGCCGAGGCCGCGCTGCTGGCCGGCTGCGCGTTCGTCAACTGCATGCCCGCGGTCCTGGCCCGCTCGGCCGAGTGGGCGGGCAGGTTCGAGGCGGCGGGACTGCCGCTGGTGGGCGACGACCTCAAGAGCCAGTTCGGCTCGACGCTCGTGCACCGCGCGCTCGTCGACACCCTGACCAGGGCAGGGGTACGGCTGCGCGACACCTACCAGCTCAACGCCGGCGGCAACATGGACTTCAGGGCCATGCGCGACCCCGCCAGGATGGCGGGCAAGAAGGCGACCAAGGCCAAGGGCATGTCGGCCGAGGGCAACGTCCACGTCGGCGCCGAGTACATCCCCTTCCTGGCCGACAGGAAGATCGCCTACATTAGGCTGGAGGGCGAGGCGTTCGGCGGTACCACGATGGAGATCGAGCTGCGCATGAGCGTCGAGGACTCCCCGAGCGCCGCGGGCAACGTCCTGGAGGCGGTACGGCAGGCCCGGCGCGCCATGCTGGACGGCCGTTCAGGCGTGCTCGACGCAGGCGTCATGAAGGCGTGAATACCGCGTGGGGTGGATGCCCCCGGCGGAGGAGGCGGCCTACGTTGGCGATGTGACCAGATACGTCCTCGTCCCCTGCGCGGCCGTCGTCGTCGTCATCTCCACGATCATGGCTCAGGGCAACCAGCACGGCGCCCGCCCGCTCGACGCGCTCGGCTACGCGCTGCTGGGCGCCACCGCGCTCGGCCTGGCCTGGCTGCGTGGCAGGCCGGAGGTGAGCGTGGCGGTCTGCTGCCTGGCCGCTGCCGTGGTGCTCGCCCTCGGCTACGCCTACGCGCTGTGGGCCGTCCCCGCTCTGATCGCGATGTTCACCGCCATCGCGGAGGGCCGCAGGCGCGAGGGCTGGGCGGGCGCCGCCTTCCTCGTCGCCTTCCCCGCGGCGGGGGCCCTGCTCGCCTACGACGCGGGCAACCTGGGCGCGCTGCTGGTCTGGGCGCTGGTGGTGGCGCTGACCGGGCAGCTGGCGGAGGTGTCGAGGGCCAGGCGCGGCTACATCGCCCAGCTGGAGCGCACCCGCGAGGAGGAGGCGCGCAGGCGCGCCCGCGACGAACGACTCAAGATCGCGAGGGAGCTGCACGACGTCACCTCGCACACGATCTCGCTCATCGCGCTGCAGGCCGCCGTCGCGGCCGAGGCCGTCGAGCGCGCAGGCGGGCCGCCAGAGGCGCGCGCGGCCCTGGGCGTCATCCGCACGGCCAGCCGTGAGGCGGTGTCCGAGATGAAGGGGCTGCTCGGGGTGTTGCGTCACGCCGACGGCGAGCAGGCGGGCCGGTCGCCGATGCCGGGGCTCGACAGGCTCGGCGAGCTCGTCGCCTCCTCCGCGCTGCAGGTGCGGCTCGCCTTCGAGGGCGACAGACGGCCGCTCCCTCCGGTGGTCGAGCTGACCGCCTACCGGATCGTGCAGGAGGCGCTGACCAACACCGTGCGGCACGCCAGGGCAGCCGCGGCGCAGGTGACGCTGCGCTACGAGAGCGGAGGGCTGGTCGTGGAGATCGTCGACGACGGAAGGGGAGTGCGCGGCGGCGGAGGCGCGGGACACGGCCTCGCGGGCATGGCCGAGCGGGTGGCCGCCGTCGGCGGCTCACTCAGCACCGGCGACAGGCCGGAGGGCGGCTTCGGCGTGGCCGCGTGGCTGCCGGCATGATCACCGTCCTGCTCGCCGACGACCAGCCCATGGTCAGGGCGGGCCTGCGCGCGCTGCTCGACACCGAGCGGGACCTGTCGGTGCTGGGGGAGGCCTCCGACGGGCGCGAGGCCGTACGGCAGGCCGCCGCGCTCAGGCCCGACGTGGTGCTGATGGACATCAGGATGCCCGAGCTGGACGGCCTGGAGGCCACCCGCAGGATCGTCGCGGCCCGCACCTCGCGCGTGGTCGTGGTGACCACCTTCGACCTCGACGAGTACGTCTACGAGGCGCTGCGAGCGGGGGCCAGCGGCTTCCTGGTGAAGGACGCCGAACCGGCCGAGCTGCGGCGGGCCGTCAGGGTGGCGGCCAGGGGCGACGCGCTGCTGTCGCCGGGGGTGACGCGCAGGCTCATCGAGGAGTTCGCGGCCAGGCCGGCGGCGCGCCGCGACGAGAGCAGGCTGACGGCGCTGACGGCGCGCGAACGGGAGGTGCTGGGCAGGATCGCGCAGGGACAGAGCAACGGGCAGATCGCCGAGACGCTGTTCATGAGCCCCGCGACGGTGAAGACGCACGTCAACCGGATCATGTCGAAGCTGGGGCTGCACGACAGGGCGCAGCTCGTGGTGCTGGCCTACGAGAGCGGGCTGGTGCGCCCCGGCGGCGGCGTATGATCCAAGCAATGTCTGGACAGGACGTGGCAGTCGTCGTCGACCCGAGCGTGCCCGAAGAGGTGGCCTGGAGCCTGAGGTCGAACGCCCAGCTGCTGGCCAGGGTCAGGCGAGGCCTCACGCCCGATCGCGAACTCGACGACGACTCCCTGCCGCGGGGGCTGGTCTCGGCGGGCGTCGCCGGCCTGGTGCTGCTCGATCTCGTCTTCTTCCAGGCCGGCCTGGCCCCCCTGGTCATCCTCACCACGGGCGCGATCCTGCTGCTCCTGCTCAGCAGGGGCCTGTCGGCCATCAAGCCCGGCGACGAGGATCCGGAGGGACAGGGAGACCTCATCCAGCAGGCCCGCTGGTACGACGGGCGCTACTACCTGCGTGAGGACTTCGACGCCGAGGCGCTCCCGCTGCTGGCGCGCACGCAGCGGGCGATCAACTCCGTCCTCGGTTCGCACGTCAACGCCGAGGGGCTCCTCGACGACGTGCGCAACTCCGTCATGCTGCCCCAGCAGGAGTGGGAGATCGCCCGCCTGCTGGCCAAGCTGTCGGCCCTGCGCGCCGAGCACAACGAGCTCATCGCCGACGGCGTCGCCCCTGAGGTGGCCAAGGCCGTGCAGCCGCTCGAACGGGCGCTGCTCAACAGCGAGGCGGCCGTGGCCGCCAGAGTCGAGGCGCTGGAGCGCTACGCGGGGCACGTGGCCGAGGCCGAGCGGGCCTACCACGCGCACGGCCAGATCGAGGAGCTGCGCGCCAGGCTGCCGCGCTACGAGGAGCTGGTGGCCGAGTCGGGAGCGGACGGCTTCGCCGTACCGGAGATCTCCAGGCTGTCGGAGGACGCCGACCGGCTGGAGAGGGCGCTGAGGCGGAGCGTGAGCTCCGCCCACGAGGCCTTCCGCTACCTCGACGGCTGAGAGCGCCGCGTCACTGGGGCGGCCTGGCCGACTGCAGCAGCACGTCGGCCAGCATCTCGGCCGCGTCCACCCTGCCCAGCTTGTGCGCGGCCTCGGCCATCGACGCGCGCAGGGCG
Source organism: Nonomuraea recticatena (assembly GCF_039533245.1). NCBI lineage: Bacteria > Bacillati > Actinomycetota > Actinomycetes > Streptosporangiales > Streptosporangiaceae > Nonomuraea > Nonomuraea recticatena. The sequence goes on from NZ_BAAATE010000012.1 coordinate 101,413, forward strand.
GGGTCGGCCAGCAGCGGCATCAGCTCGGCCAGCAGCAGCTCGGCCGAGGGACCCGGCTCCAGCAGCGCCCTGGCGGCGCCGGCCGAGGCCAGGTAGCCGGCGTTCTTGCGCTGCTCGTCGCCGCCGCTCGGGATCAGCGGGATCAGCACCGAGGGCTTGCCGATCGCGGTGAGCTCCGAGACGGTGCCCGCGCCGCTGCGCGAGATGACCACGTCGGCCGCGGCGAACAGGTCGGGCAGCTCGGGACCCACGTAGGGCACAGGGTGGTAGCGCTCGGCCAGGTGGGGCGGCAGCGCGATGGCGCGCATCTGGTCGATCCACGCGGGCCCGCACTGGTGGATGATCTGCGCGTACGGCAGCAGCCGCGGCAGGATCTCCGTGATGAGGGTGTTGATCTGCTTGCTGCCCTGGGCGCCGCCGGTCACGTAGATGAGCGGCACCTCGAAGGTCAGCCCGAACTGGTCGTAGGCGGCGGCCCTGTCGCCGTGCAGCAGTTCGGGCCGCACCGGATTGCCCGTCACGACCGCCCTGTCGCGCACCGAGGCCGGCAGGTACTCCAGCGACGACTCGTGCGAGAGCGCGATGCGGGTGGCCATCCTGGCCAGGATGCGGTTGGCCAAACCCACGACCGTGGTCTGCTCGTGCATGACCAGCGGACGGCGCAGCAGCCTGGCCGCCACGCCGATCGGCACCGCCACGTAGCCGCCCGTCGACAGGACCACGTCGGGCTTGTAGCGGGCCGCGTGCGCGATCGCCTGCGCCACCCCGAGCGGGATGCGGAACAGGTCCGCCAGGTTGGTGCCGAGCTCGCGCAGGTTGGGACGGCGGCGCAGCTTGCCCGTGGTGATCGCCTGGAACGGGATGCCGTGCTCGGCGGTGATCCTGGCCTCGAGGCCGCTGGCCGTGCCGACCCACAGGACGTCGTGGGGCACGCGACGCCGCTGCAGCGCGGCGAGGGTGGTGAGGGCGGGATAGGTATGGCCGCCGGTGCCGCCACCGGTCACCAGCAGGCGAAGAGTTCGTGTCACTGCCTCAGGGTATTGCCGCCCGGCGCAGGCCGGTGTGGCCGGTCGGGGGGCGGGGCGTGTCGGCGGTGCGCGGCGCGGCCGCGCGTGAGCCCCTCCGAGTGTCATGACCACCAGGAAGGGTAAGCGCCCTTGCATGCCGACAATCACCCAGGGCGAGCTGTACACCGCGACGCTGGAGGTCGTGGAGCACCCGCCGCTCGGCGTGCCCGCCCTCGACGGCGGTCCGCGCGAAGCCGTCGTACGGCTGGCGGGCGAGCGGTCGCTGGTGCGGATCCTCGACGGGGGCGACGGCCGCGACCTCGACCTGGTGCTGCCGGGCGGCTACCGGCACCGCCAAGGGAAGGTGCGGCTGACCGCCCACCGCCTGGCCGAGGGCGTGTTCGCGATCAAGGCGGGCGAGCGCAGGATCGCGCTGCTGCGCCTGCGCGATCCCGCGCTGGGCATGCCGGCCTTCGACCCCTCGGGCAACCACCATCCCGCGCTGCGCCCGACCAGGCCGATGTGGTGGCGGCGCGCCAGGGTGCAGGGAATGGTGTCGCCGTGGGAGACGCTGCGGCTCGGCGCGGAGGTCGCCCTGCCGATCCTGCTCCAGGGCGTGATCCTGCGGCGGCGGCTGGGCGTGCGGCTGGCCGCGCTCATCGGGGCCGACAGCCGCGCCAACCGGCTGCTGGCCCGGCTGCGCGACAGGCACGACGGTGGGCCGCTGCTGATCAGGATCCCGCTGCGCGGCTGGGCGGTGATCCCGCTGAAGGGCGCCGACGTGCGGCGGGTGCTGCACGGCGCCGAGTTCACCCCCGCCAACAGGGAGAAGCGGGGCGCGCTCAGCCACTTCCAGCCCGACGCGGTGCTCATCACCAGAGACCCAGAACTGCGCGCCCGGCGCAGGACCTTCAACGAGGAGGTGCTGCGCCCCGAGCCGCTCGCGCAGGAGATCAGGCGGAAGGTCGCCCAGGAGATGGCGACGCTCCCCACCGAGGGCGTGCTGACCTGGAGCCGCTTCCACGCCGCGCACCGGAGGTTGACGCGCCGCATCGTGCTGGGCGACTCGGCCCGTGACGACGAGGCGGTCACCCGGCTGCTCGACCGGCTGCGCGCCGACGCCAACTGGTTCTACCTGCGCGCCCGCAAGACCGACGTGCGGGTGGCCTTCCAGCGGCGCATCGAGGCGCATCTGCGCAGGGCCGAGCGGGGCAGCCTGGCACGCGTGCTGGCCCAGACCCGCACCGACCCCGCGGTGCACCCCGAGGGGCAGGTGCCGCACTGGCTGTTCGCCTACGACGCGGCGGGCATGACGGCCTGGCGGGCGCTGACGCTGCCGGCCGTCCACGCGGGCCCGCACGATCCTGCGCACCTGCGCGCCGCGGTGCTCGAAGCGCTGCGGCGGTGGCCCACCACGCTTGCCATCCTGCGCGACACCACCGCGCCGACCCGCTGGCGTGGGGTCACTCTGCCCGAGGGCAGCATCGCGGCGGTCATCACCTCCTTCACCGACGAGGTGCCCTTCAGCGACGGGCCCGCCGCCTGCCCCGGCGAGGACCTGGCGCTGCTCACGGCCACGGAGATGCTCGCCGCGATCCTGCGCGACAGGGAGGTCGTCGCGCTGTCGCGGCGCTCGCCCCTCGACCACTTCGGGGTCCGCTTCGCCGTACGGCCTCGCGAGCGATAGCGTTCGCCCATGCGACTAGGCGTTCTGGACATAGGGTCCAATACCGTCCATCTCCTGGTGGTGGACGCGCATAGAGGGGCAAGGCCGATCCCCGCCTCCTCCCACAAGGAGGAGCTGCGCCTGTCGGAGCACCTGGAGGACGACAACCGCCTGTCGGTGCGAGGCATCGCACGGCTGGGGGAGTTCGTCACCGAGGCGCTGGAGATCGCCGAGGACAAGGGCGTGGAGGACTTCATGGCCTTCGCCACCTCCGCGGTGCGCGACGCGGCCAACGGCGTGCAGGTGCTCGCCGAGATCAACGCCCGCTGCGGGGTGGACATCCAGGTGCTGTCGGGCAGGGACGAGGCCAGGCTGACCTTCCTGGCCGCGCGCCGCTGGTTCGGCTGGTCGTCGGGGCGGATGCTGACCCTCGACATAGGAGGCGGCTCGCTGGAGATCGCCGCGGGCATGGACGAGGAGCCCGATGTGGCCGTCTCCCTCCCGCTGGGCGCGGGCAGGCTCACCCGCGACTGGCTGACCGCCGACCCGCCCACCGCCGACGAGGTGCGCAAGCTGCGCAAGCACGTGCGCGCCGAGATCGGCCGCATGGTCGGCGACGTGGTCAGGTACGGCGAGCCGCACTGCGCGGTCGCCACCTCCAAGACCTTCAAGCAGCTGGCCAGGATCGCGGGGGCCAGGCCCTCCAACGAGGGCCTCTACGTCTCGCGCTCGCTCACCAGGGGCGCGATGGCCGAATGGGCCGTCAAGCTGACCAGGATGACCGCCCAGGAGCGGGCCGCGCTGCCGGGCGTGTCCGAGGGGCGCGCGGCCCAGCTGGCCGCCGGCGCGATCGTGGCCGACGCGGTCATGGACCTGTTCGAGATCCGCGAGCTCGACCTGTGCCCGTGGGCGCTGCGGGAGGGGGTCATCCTGCGCCGACTCGACCTGATGCCTGGCCTTCAGGGCTGAGAGGGCTCGCTTGGAAGAGACATCTCACTTGAAAGGCGCATGAGGTACCAGGAACCGGGCAGCGCACGATCCATGATCTGGACGCTGCTCAGCCTGGCCATCTCGCTGACGATCGTCTTCGGGCTCGTCGCGCTCGCCCTGATCATCATCTCCCTGATCGTCCTGGGGGCGCTGGCCGTCATGGCCGCTCTGTCGGCGAGGGAGCCTCGACGAAGCGCAGCCTCTTCTCCAGGCTGACGATCGTGCCGCGCTCCCTGCGGTGGGTGAAACGGATGTCGTCGGCCAGGGCCCGCATGATCTGCAGCCCACGCCCGTGCTCCGAGCCGGGCGTGGGCTCGCGCACCTGGTGCGGATCGAACCCCGCGCCGGTGTCGATCACCCTGATCACGCACCGGTCGTTGTAGACGCCGGCGCTCACGGTGTAGTCGTCACTCGGCGTCGCGTGTTTGATCACGTTGGCGCAGGCCTCGGAGAGCATGAGCTCGATGTCGTCCCTGATCGTCGGCATGACGCCGAGCGAGCGCAGGGTGCCGTCGAGCGTCTGCCTGATCACCGGGACGCTCGCCGCGTCCCTGGGCAGCCGCAGTGCGATGGTCGCCTCCACTGGGGGGACCCCTCTCCTAGATCTCGGGGATCTGTCCGACCGCACGCTCCTCGCCCCTGTCCAGAATCATCTGGTTCAGGGTCTCGACGAGCTCTTCCTGTTCGTAGTCGCCGTCCGGCAGACGGTCGAAGTACGCCATGAGGTCGGCGGGCAGGTCCGCTGCCGTCATGCGCTCGTTGATCTCCAGGCGGCTCAGCCGTTCCTGACCCGTGTAGAGGGCGTCGATGAGCTCCTTGACGTGTTCTGTCTCCTTCTTCTCGGTCATGGCATGCCCGTGCCCAAGACAGAGCGCCTCAATCGTCGCAGGGGCCTTCGAGGATCTCCAGCGCCACCTTCTTGGCGGCCGCCCGGCGCTCGTCGTCGGTGACGTCGTAGTGGTGGGTCAGCCACATGGCGGCGTGGAGGGTGAACAGCGCCATGGAGCCGCGCAGCCTCACGTGGAGGGGGTCGTCGGGCGAGCTGAGCTCGGAGCTGAGCTCGATCATCCGCTCGCGCATCCGGTGAATGGTCGGATGGTCGCGCAGCGCGGTCTGGTTGCGCTCGAGAAAACGGGTGATCTCCTGGTGGCGCGACTGCGAAAGCTGTGCGGCGTAGCGGACGACGAGCTCTCTGCGGGTCTCGGCGCTCCTGGGCTGCGAGCGGGCCCACCTCACGAGCTCCTCGGTCTCGGCCACCCTCATCTCGGCCAGGCTGGCGACGATGTCGTCCTTGGTCTTGAAGTGGTAGTAGAGGGCCGCCTTCGTGACGCCGAGCTCCTCGGCGATCTCGCGCAGGGACGTGGCCTCGTAACCCTGTTCGATGAAGAGCCTGAGCGCGATCTCCTGGATCTTCGCCCGGGTGTCGTCGCGCATAACGGTCCTAATCGCTTGACGGCCGGCAAGTAAGACCTTAGCTTAGCCGTTGCTTGCCGGTCGGCAAGTAAGGCGATCGGCGAGATCGGGGAGTGAATCGGTGGAGCGACGGCGCGAGGTCATGGCGGTCCTGCCGGGCCTGATGGCCGCCATGGTGCTGGCGATGCTCGACAACATGATCGTGGGCACCGCCATGCCGCGCATCGTCGAGGAGCTGGGCGGCCTGACCCATCTGTCCTGGGTCGTCACCGCGTACGTCCTGGGGACGACGGTCTCGACCCCCATCTGGGGCAAGATCGGTGACCTGTACGGGCGCAAGAACATCTTCATGGGCTCGATCGTGCTCTTCATGCTCGGCTCGGTGCTGTGCGGCATGGCGGGCTCGTCCATGCTGGGCGGTCCCGAGGACGGCATGACCCAGCTCATCGCCTTCCGCGCGCTGCAGGGCCTGGGCGCGGGCGGTCTCATGGTCAACGCGATGGCCATCATCGGCGACCTGGTCCCGCCGCGCGAGCGCGGCCAGTACCAGGGCGTGATGGCGGGCGTCATGTCCCTGGCGATGATCGCAGGGCCGCTGGTCGGCGGTTTCATCACCGACCACCTCGACTGGCGCTGGGCCTTCTACGTGAACCTGCCCGTCGGCGCCGTCGCCCTGGCGCTGCTGGCGGTGAAGCTGAAGCTGCCCAAGCTGCGCAGCCAGGCGCGCATCGACTGGCTCGGCGCGGCCCTGCTGTCGATCGGCATCACCGCGCTGGTCCTCATCACCACCTGGGGCGGCAACGACTACGACTGGGCCTCGCCGCAGATCCTCGGCCTGGCCGCGCTGGCCGTGGTCAGCATCGCCGTCTTCATCCCGGTCGAACGCCGCGCCGCCGAGCCGATCATGCCGCTGCAGCTGTTCCGCAACCGCAACTTCACGCTGATCTCGGCCGTCGGCTTCCTGCTCGGCTTCGCGATGTTCGGCGCCATCAACTTCCTGCCGCTCTACCAGCAGACCGTGCAGGGCGCCACGGCGACCAACTCGGGCCTGCTGCTGCTGCCGATGATGGCCGCGGCGATGGTCGTGTCGCTGTTCGTCGGCAAGGCGATCACCAAGACCGGCAGGTACAAGCTCTATCCCGTGCTCGGCGGCGTGATCATGGCGGTGGGGATGTTCCTGCTGTCGCTCATGGGCGTGCAGACCCCCTCGTGGCAGACAGGCGTGTTCATCGCCGTCCTGGGCCTCGGCATGGGCTTCCTGATGCAGACCACGATGCTGATCGCGCAGAACAGCGTCGAGCAGAAGGACCTCGGCGTCGCCAGCAGCGCCTCCACCTTCTTCCGCTCCATCGGCGGCTCGTTCGGCGTCTCGCTGTTCGGCGCGATCTTCAACAACCAGCTGCTGTCGGGCCTGACCGACAGGTTCGGCGCGCGGGCGGCCGACGAGGTCGTCGCCTCGGGCGGCAGGATGGACGCCTCCTCGCTCGGCCAGCTGACGCCGCAGGTGCGCACCGGCTTCCTGACGGCGCTGGCCGACGCGATCTCGGGCATCTTCTGGTGGGCGATCCTCTTCGCGGTCGTGGTGCCGCTGCTGGCCGCCTTCATCAAGGAGATCCCGCTGCGCGGCGGCCCCGGCGAGGAGGAGGAGCTGAAGGCCGCGCTCACCGACTGAGGTGAGCCGTCACCCGGTGAGGTCGAGCTGCATCAGCTCGGTGTCGACCCAGCGGCCCAGCTTGAAGCCGACCCCCTTCAGGCGGCCCGCGGGCTCGAATCCGAACGAGCGGTGCAGCGCGGCCGAGCCCTGCTCGCCCGTGTCGGCGATCACCGCCACCACCTGGCGCACCCCGGCCTTGGCACAGCGCGGCAGCAGCTCGCCCAGCAGCGCCCTGCCAAGCCCCCTCCCCGTACGGCCGGGAGCCAGGTAGATCGAGTCCTCCACCGAGTGGCGGTAGGCGGGCTTGGGCCGCCACTGGCTCGCGTAGGCGTAACCGGCCACCTCGCCCTCGACGTCGGCCACCAGGAACGGCAGGCCGCGCCCGTCCAGCTCCCTCAGGCGCTCCTCCCAGAAGGCCGCCTCCGGCGCGACCTCGTCGAAGGTGATGACGCTGGTGGCGACGTAGTGGGCGTAGATGGCGGCGACCTCGGCCAGGTCCGCGGCGGTGGCGGGACGGATCGTCATCCGCCCAGCCTAGAACCACGGGCGCGCGGCGCCGATACCGTCACCAGGGCCTCGCCTGCCAGGACGTGACAGGCCCCCTTCTCTCCGTCACGGCTCCCGGCGGACAATGAGGAGATGAGCAGGCGTGTCCGCGCCGTGGTCCTGGTCGAAGGCGTCGTGCAGGGGGTCGGATTCCGGCCCTTCGTGTACGGCCTGGCCACCGGGCTCGGCCTCGACGGGCTGGTGGGCAACGACGAGCGCGGCGTCTTCATCGAGGTCGAGGGCGCCCCCTCCACCGTCGAGGAGTTCCTGACGACACTCAGGAAGAGCCCGCCCCCGCTGGCACTGGTCGAGCGGATCAGCTCGGGGCTGGTTCCCACCACGGGCGAGGTCGGATTCGTCATCTCCGGCAGCGCCACGGGCGGACCGCGGCGCGCGCTCGTCTCCCCTGACGTGGCCACCTGCGCCGACTGCCTGCGTGAGATGGGCGACCCGGCCGATCGCAGGTACGGCTACGCCTTCACCAACTGCACCAACTGCGGTCCCCGCTTCACGATCGTCCACGGCGTGCCGTACGACAGGCCGAACACCACGATGGCCGCCTTCGCGATGTGCGCCGACTGCGCGCGGGAGTACCACGATCCGGCCGACCGGCGCTTCCACGCCCAGCCGGTGTGCTGCCCCGCCTGCGGGCCCCGCCTGCGCCTGCTCGACAGCGGCGGCGAGGAGATCGCGGGCGATCCCGTGGAGGGAACGGCGCGCCTGCTGCGCCGTGGCGGCGTCCTGGCCGTCAAAGGGCTCGGTGGCTACCATCTGGCCGCGCTCGCGGCCCGCGCGGACGCCGTCACGGCGCTGCGCGAACGCAAGCACAGGGAGGACAAGCCGTTCGCCGTCATGGTGCCCGACCTGGACGCGGCCCGCCGGCTGTGCGACGTGGACGCGGCCGAGGAGGCCCTGCTCACCTCGCGGGCCCGCCCGATCGTGCTGCTGCGCCGGCGCGCCGACGCGGAGGTGGCGCCGCTGGTGGCGCCCGGTAACCGGTGGCTCGGGCTGATGCTGCCCTACACCCCGCTGCACCACCTCCTGCTCGGCAGGCTCGGCACGCCGATCGTGCTGACCAGCGGCAACGTCTCCGACGAGCCGATCGTGTACCTCGACGAGGACGCCGTACCCCGCCTCGGCGGCATCGCCGACGCCTTCCTCACCCACGACCGCCCCATCCACATGCGCACCGACGACTCCGTGGTCCGCGCCTTCCGCGGCGAGGACCTGCCGATCCGGCGCTCCAGGGGGTACGTCCCCCACCCGCTCACCCTGGCCCGGCCCGTTCCCCGGACCGTCCTCGGCTGCGGCGCCGAGCTGAAGCACACCTTCTGCCTGGCGAGGGACGGCCACGCCTTCGTCTCCCACCACATCGGCGACCTGGAGAACTACGAGACGCTGCGCTCCTTCACCGAGGGGGTCGACCACTTCGCGCGGGTGTTCGACCTCGCTCCCGAGGTGGTCGCCCACGACCTGCACCCGGAGTACCTGTCCACCAAGTACGCGCTTGCCAGGCAAGGGGTCGACCTGGTCGGGGTGCAGCACCGTCCATGAAGACCACGTGCTTGTCCGGGTTCTGCCTGGCCACCTTGAGCGCGTCCAGCGGGGAGTAGACCATGCGGATAGCGGCTGGGAATCTCGTAGAGACAGGACCGGAGGCTGTGGCTCCGCGAGCGGGCCCCGAATATCCGGTTGTCCGGGCTGGGCGCCCATGGCCACAATCGTCCCCATGAATCGCCACACCGTCCGCCGTCCGGGCCAGGCGGACGCCGCCCACGTCTACGACCTCGTCGCCGCCTACGACACCTTCACCATCGGCACGCCCGACGTGACGCCCGCCGACATCGCCGACGAACTCGCCGAGCTCGACACCGACAAGGACGCCTGGCTGGTCGAGGACGCCGAGGGAAGGCTCGACGGCTGGGCGTACGCCATGGCCAAGGGCGACAGCGACCACGTCGACGTGGAGGTGGTCGTCAGGCCCGGCGTCGGCGACGGCGTCAGCCAGTGGCTCTGGACGGCGGTGCTCGAACGCTCACGCGAGCTCGCCGCCGAGCGCGGCCACGACGGAGCCACGCTCGACATCGGCGTCTACCGCGCCGACGAGGCCGGGCAGGCCGTGGTCACGGCGCTCGGATTCGAGCCCGCCACCAGCTTCCACCGGCTCGGCATCGACTTCGAAGGGCCCGTCGAGGCGCCGCGGCCGCCCGAGGGCGTCACCCTGCACACCGCCGACACCGACGAGGTCAGGCGCGAGGCGTACCGCGTCCAGCAGGAGGGGTTCGCCGACCACTTCGGGTTCGTGCCGCTGCCGTACGAGGAGTGGCTGGCCCGCAGGCAGGCCTCGGCGGCCACCGACTGGTCGCAGCTCACGCTCGCCAGGGTCGACGGCGAGCCCGCCGCGATGCTGCTGGGCACCAACCACTTCGTCTCCGACGAGAACCGCGGCTACGTGCTGAGCCTGGCCACCCTGCCGGCCTACCGAGGGCGCGGCCTCGGCCGCCTGCTGCTGCGCACGGCCTTCGCGGCCGACGCCGCCAGGGGCAGGCGCGGCACCCTGCTGCAGGTCGACGCCAACAACACCACGCCCGCCCTCGGCCTCTACACCTCGGCGGGCATGCGCCCCGTCCTGGTGATCGACGTCTGGCGCAGGAGGGTCTAGACCCTCACCGGCCCGGCGGTCCTCACTACCCGCGCGCGTCTCGGGCCGAGATCCGGTGCCTGGCCAGATGCTCGAGCACCGACTGGTTGGCCTCCCAGCCGTCGGGGAACTTCACGGGCACCCCCAGCTGCACGGTCTCGGCCGAGGGATGGGCGTCGAGCAGCTCGGGAATGCCCGCTCTGGCCACCACCACGCAGGCGTGCCTATGGCGTGAGGCCAGCACGCACAGCCGTCCTGACTCGAGGTGGAAGGCGGTGGCGTCCCTGCGCCCCGACAGCGGGTGCAGCACCACGGTCACGTCGTACTCGCGTCCCTGGAGCCTGTTGGCGGTGTCGACGGTGATCTCGGGCGGCACGCCCGCGTTCCTGATCGCCGCCACCTGGTCGCGATGGGCGGCGCCGACCGCGATGCGGTCGGCCGTCACGGGCGCCTCGCCCCGCTCGGAGTAGGCCACGCCCCCGCGCTGCAGCAGCCGGGTGGCCAGCAGCGCCACCGCCTGGACGGCCTCGGCGTCGGTGCGGACCGTGTGGCGGGCCGGCAGCTCCAGCAGCGCCCACCCCGCGCGGGCGGCCTCCTCCAGGGTGCGGTCGTAGACGGTGCCCATGCCCTCGGTGGTGAGCTCCATCCGGCGCTCGCCCGGCCCGGTGCCCGCCCTGAACCCGGTGAAGGGGTAGAAGGCCCGCGACACGACGGGCGCCGCAGAGGCGGGCAGCCGCCACGACACCGGAAGGCGGTGGACGGGCAGGTCGGGGTTGTGGCGCAGCAGCACCGACACCGCGCTCTGCACCGGGTCCCACGACAGCCCGGCCCACCGGTCGGCCTCCACGATCGAGAACGGGTCGAGCTGCCCCGGGTCGCCCACGAACAGCGCCCGCTCGAACAGCCCCGCGATGCGCAGCAGCTTGTCCGAGCGCATCTGGTAGGCCTCGTCGACGATCGCCCACGGCCAGGTGCGGCCGCTGATCCAGGCCCACTTGTCGGCGGTGGCGATCACGATGGCCGGATCGTCGAGGTCCTGCACCCTGGTGCCGATCGTGACGCTCGGCAGTTCGAGCAGCCTGAGCGGCGCCACGTAGCCCGAGGCCGACAGGCGGCCCACGCTCAGGTCGGGATGTTTGTCGGCGATGCGCTCGATGAGGTCGTCGACCTGCTCGTTGGTCTGGGCCACGATCATCAGCGGCTCGCCCGTCGCCGCCAGGTGCGCCGCGGCCCGCACGACCAGCGTCGACTTGCCCGCGCCCGGCGGCGAGTCGACGACCACGCCCCTGTGCCTGGGCAGGTCGGCGAGGACTGCCTGAATGACCTCTTCGGGGCTGCTCATGCCCATTCCTCCTGGGCGTCCTCGTCGTTCGGTACGTACTCCTGCGGCGGGCCGCCGTGCGTCCATGGCGTGGCGTCCCTGTCGGGCAGGGCGGCAGAGCCCTGGAAGTCGTCGGTCAGTGAGGTGTAGCAGACCCGCTCGCCCGGCTCGGGCACCGACCCAGGAGCGGGTGTCCTGCCCCTGCCCATGCCCTTGGTGATCTTCAGGGTGACCAGGCCGTCGCTCACGTCGACCAGCTGCGCCGCCTGGCCGCGACGGTCGGGTGTGCCGAGCGTGGCGCCCGGTGACAGGCGTACGGGGTCGTCGGTCTTGACCAGGACGACAGGGCGCAGCTTGCGCGAGCGGCCCTCGCCCTCGGTGTGCTCGGGGTCGGTCTCGATGACCTCGCCGGCGAAGGCCTCACCCGTCAGGCGGTACTCGGCCATGACCAGCGGATCGTCGTAGGCGCGCTGCACCTCGAAGGCCGCCTGCGCGCGCTCCATCCTGGACAGCCTGGAGGCGGCCGCGACCGCGCCGTCACGGCGGGCCTGCGGCGGTGCGCCCTCGGCGACCTGCTCGGCCATCATGCTGAACGAGCCGCGGTCGCTCTCCCACCGCGTGGCGACGCTCGCGCCCTCGGGCAGGGCGCGCAGCAGGTCGACGGCCTGCCACATCAGCCGCCACGTCGGCGCCAGCTGCGTGCGCAGCGCCTCGGTGACGCGCTCGACCGTGCCGCTCTCGATCGCGGGCGCTAGCACCTCGGCGTCGAACCCCGGGTCGGTGGCGGGGCCGGCGGGCGGCCAGATCAGCGGGTCCTCGGCCTCCTGCGCGGCCTGTGGCCCCGTGCGCCCAGGGGGAGGGGAGATCCAGCCGAGCAGCGCGGCCAGGTTGGCGTCCTCCAGACCGCTCTGCCCGCTGGCCCAGTGACGGCCGAGCTCCTCGGTCGCCGCCAGCGTCAGCGACGAGCCGGGGTGGGCGGCGCGCTCGGCGAAGTAGGTCAGCCACCTGCCCAGCAGCGGCACCTCGGCGGGCACGGGATAGGGCCCGTCGGGACGGCGGAACCTCGTCGACCTGCCGAGCAGCCTGGTGAAGGCCACGCCCGAGGGATTGGGGAGCAGCAGCTGCGGCGCGTCCAGCGCCCGCTGGTAGGGGTCGGCGTTCTTCTTCTCGACCGTCTCGCTCTGGCCGAGGAAGCTCTCCACGTACGGCAGCAGCACCCGCGCCAGCTCCGCCGTGAAGGCGAACCGCAAGTCCCTGTTGCGCGGCTGGGCGACCACGAGCAGCTCGGGCGCGTCACGATCGGTGCCCAGCATGACCGCCAGCGGCGCCGCGGCCTCGCCGGAGAGCCTGAGCGGGACGAAGACCATGGGGCGCCGGCCGAGATGGCAGTGGCGGACCGTGGCGATGGGCTGCGCCACGCCCTCCTTGATCGCCCTCAGCCTGGCCAGCGAGGTCAGGATGCTCACGCCAGGCACTCCCTGCGCAGCCGTTCGGCGTCGCGCAGCAGGCGCGCGATCTCCTCCTGGCCGGGGGCGGGCTCCCTGAGCCCGTCGGCCAGCGCCAGCGCCTCCTCCACCGTCGCCACCCCGCCCAGCTCGTCGCGCACCTGCCTGCCGAGCTGGTCGGAGGCCCCGTCGCGTCTGGCCTCGTCGCGGCAGAAGAAGCACAGGTCACAGGTGGACAGGCAGTCGGGCGCGTAGCGGGCGCTCACCTGCTGGATCGCCTCGGCGAGGGCCTCGGCCGACCTGGTGGGCGCGCCGTCCTCGCCGGGCAGCAGGTCGAAGCTCACCCCTTCGGGCAGCTCGGCCAGCAGCCTGTCGATCGAGGTCATCCTGGCCAGCTGCCGCTTCAGCACGGCCAACTGCCTGCGCACGTCGACCAGGGTGGCCATCGGGCGGTTGGCGAAGTTCTCCGGGCAGACCAGCACCACGTCGTGCGCCACCAGCAGCGGGTCGTGGCCGAGCTCCTCGAGGAGCGTGCGCAGGGCCAGCACGTACACCGCCGCCTGCCTGGCGGCCGCCGACACGCTGGCGGGGTCGGCCTGCCCGTCGATCACCGCGAACGACTTGATCTCCACGATGTGGAAGCGCCCGCCGTGCTGGAAGGCCACCACGTCGGGCTCGAGGAAGGCGGTGTGCCCGGCGATCTTCAGGCTGAGCAGCGGATGGTCGTAGAGCGTGCCCTGCTCGCCCCTCGCCGCCCTGTCGAACAGGGTGCGGGTGTGGGCGTGCCGCAGGTGGGCGCCGACGTTCTGCACGTCCTGGTAGGCCACCTCGTCGATCGGCAGGCGCAGCACGTCGCGCAGCAGCCTCAGCAGCTCCGCGCAGCCGTCGGCCTTGACCAGCGCCTCGAAGGCGTTGCCCCTGGTGATCGCGAACGGCGACTGGCCGAACGGGGCGGGGAAGCCCAGGTGCCTGGCGGCGGCGTCCTTGTCGACGCCCGCGCCGTCCATCAACGCCCTTCGCGCGCATCCCGGGTTGGCCGCCAGGGCGGCGATGGCCCTGGCGTCGTGGGGCTTGGCGGGCGTCGTGCCCCGCAGCGAGTCGAGCCCGCTCACCCTCTCACCGACGGTCGCCATCGGCCTCCGCTCTCCTCGCCTGACATATCCGGCTCACGCGCACGCACCCTTCCTCGCGACATCGCTCAGCGTAGCCGCGCCGAACAGGCACGCCACCTCATCCAGCTGCGCGGCGGCGCGTTGTGCCAGCTCCGCGCGCTGCCGCGTGTCGGCCTCGAGGTGGACCGCCAGCTCGGCCCTGGCCGCGACGGCCACCCGCTCGGGGTCGGGCTCGCCGAAACCGCTCCCCGCGTCGGGCACGTTGCGCGCCATCCTGGCGAGCAGCCGCCTCGCCGCGGGGGAGGGGTCGTCGAGCCCTCCCGCGCACGCGGCCACCTGGACGGTCGCCACCAGGAAGTCGACGCGCGGGCTCAGCGGGCCCACCACCCTGCGCTCCTGCGGCCAGGTGCTCACCGCCAGCAGCCCCCTGGCAGGGGTGAGCCTGTCGGTGAGCGCGGCGCACACGTAGTGGGGCCTGGCGTACGGCGAGCGCCTGAACGTGCGCTCCTCGTCACGCCTCAGCGTGGTGAGCTGCGAGCTGCGCAGCGGTTCGGCGAAGAACGCGTCGTGAACGCTGACCACCAGCCGCCCGGCCGCGGGCACGCCGAGCAGCGTCAGCGCCCTGTGGACGCGCTCGCGCACCGGCACCGCGACCCGCCCCTCCGGCTCGCCGGGACGAGCGGCGACCTGGGGAGGGGCGTTGACCAGGGTGTCCCATGCCCGCTCGGCCCTGCGCAGCTGCCCGCGCAGCTCGCGCGCCAGGGCGGCCTCCCTAGCCCTGGCGGCGGTGCGGACCTGGGCGCGCAGCAGGTCGATGCGTCGCTCGAGCTCGTCGAGGTCGTCGCTCAAGAGGAGGTCACCTGCCCTCCATGAGCATCAGCACGACCCCGATCGCGATCATCACGGCGAACAGCGCGGAGACGGCGGCGTAGACCCCGCCACCCCTCGCGCGGCGCGACATCGCGGTGGGCGCCGCCCGCAGGTCGCCGTCGTGACCGGCGGGCCATCCGGCGGCGTGTCCCCTCGCCGGCCCGTGCCCTGGCCCATGTCCCGGGCCGTGTCCCGGTCCGTGTCCCGGTCTCTGCTCCGGCCGGGGCCCTGTCGGCGCGGCGGCCCATCCGCCCGCGTGCGCCGCCCCCGGGCCCGTGGGCGCGGCGCCCCAGCCCGCCCCCTGGGCAGCCGCCTGCCCCGTGGGCATCGCGTTCCAGCCGCCCGAGTGCGCGGCCATGGGCGCGGGAGGCGGGCCCTGCCATCCCGCGTCGCCGGGAGGGGCGGGAGGGCCCGCCGTACCGGACAGGTCGGTGGCGGCCAGGGCGTCGCGGAACGCGGCGGCCGTCGGGGTCCGCAGGGCGGGATCGGTGGCCAGCGCGCGCCGCAGCACCTCGGTGAAGGCGGCGGGCACGCCGGGGATCTCGGGCACGGGCCTGCGGTGCAGCGCCATGATCACGGCGAGGTTGCCCACGCCGCTCTCGGGAAAGCGCGGAGGCCGCCCCGACAGCAGCGCGTAGAGGGTGGCCGACAGCGAGTAGACGTCGCCCGCCGCCGTCGGCTCGGTCAGCTCGAACGCCTCGGGCGGGGCGTAGGCGGGGGTGAGCGACTCGCGCGTCACCGACATCTCCGCGCCGGGCTCCGGCATCGTGGCCAGCCCGAAGTCGGACAGCACCACGTTGCCGTAGCGGTTGACCAGGATGTTGGCGGGCTTGACGTCACGGTGCAGCACCCCCGCCGCGTGCGCGGCGGCCAGCGCGTCGGCGATCCTGACGCCGATGTCGCGCACCTCGGCGACGGTCAGCGTGCCCGCGCGCAGGCGGTCGGCCAGCGACCCGCCGGGGCACAGCTCCAGCACCATGTACGGGCGGCCGTCGCGCAGCACCCCCGCGTCGTAGACGTGCGCGACGTGGGGATGGCCCGACAGCGCGCCGGCCGAGGTGACCTCGCGCACGAAGCGCCGCTGGTCACGCTCGGAGACGAGCACCCTGCTGTCGACCTTGAGCGCCACCTCGCGGCCGACAGCCAGCTGCCGCGCCTGGTAGACGACGCCGAAGCCGCCCTGGCCCAGCAGCCCGAGCACCTCGTAGCCTGGCACCTCGGGCGCCACCGCCCACCTCCGATCACCGTTATGGAGCGGCAGACTATCGCCAGGCTCCGACAGATCGGACACCCGCTGAGCCCGCCGAGGTCAGCGGGCTCAGCCGCGTGGGGTCAGCCGGGTGTGGTCAGCCGGTTCGGCGTGAGGCTGGAGGTGGCCTGCGCGCACAGGCGGCCGTCGGCGTCGGTGACGGTGGCCAGCGTCAGGATGCGCGTCCTGCCCCTGTGCGTCACCGTGCCGGCCACGGTGTAGACCTCCCCGGCCCGCACCGGGCGCAGGTAGTCGACGTTGAGGTTCATGGTGAGGTGGAGCGTGGGCCGCTCGGCCGCGCTCCCGCTCGCCATGCCGCACGCGTCGTCGAGCGCCGTGGCGATGTAGCCGCCGTGCACCACGCCCGACCTGTTGGTGAGCTCGGGCCCTGGGCGCCAGACCAGCTCGACCCTGCCGGGCTCCACCAGCACCAGCCGCAGGCCCAGGTGCGTCAGATGGGGGGAGGACTCCACGCTGCCGTCGGCGATGGCGCGCAGGAAGTCGGCCCCCGTCATGCCGGTACGGCCCGCGCCCACGTGCGGTCCTCGGTGAGAAAGCCGTCGAGGTGATGGGTGACTCTGCCCACCCCGGAGCCGAGCTCCAGGACGGTGCCGTTCGGGGGCGTCGCGGCCTCGCCGGGAGGCAGCAGCGTGTAGAACTCGACGGGCGATCCGTCGGGGGTGATGGTTCCAGGACCCGTTCCGCTGTTCATGATCCGACCCTAACCTCGGAGGGTGCGCCATGTGACTGCAGCGGTGATCGGGCTGGCCGCGCTGCCCGTCGTCTACTACCTCACTGAGGCGGGCGCGGCGGGCCTGCGCTCGGGATACGCGCTGCAGCAGCCCGATCCGCTCGGCCCCGCGTGGCTGGGGGCGGCCGTCGCGGTGAGCGGCGCGCTGGCCTGCGCCCCCCGGCTGTCACCGCTGGCCGCGCTGGTGTGCGGGCTGCCGCTGACCCTGCTCGGGCTGCTGTTCGCCGCCGCCCCCGAGAGCGCCGCGCGGGCGGTGGGCGCGCTGCCGCCGATGGACCTCCTCGCGGGCGCGGCTCATGGATCCGGCACCGCCGAGCCGCCAGGGCTGTTGCCCGGCGTGACGGGGCTGTACCTGGTGATCGGCGGCCTGCTGGTGCTCTCGGCGCTCCCTCCTTCGCGATGGCGCCCTCCCGAAGCCCGCTCCCGCGCAGGTGACGACCCCTCGCGGGTGAGGAACGAAGCGGGACTATCCTGGCCCCGTGAACGGTAGGGACCCCGATCGGCGCAAGGCGCTGCTCGACGCCGCCGACCGGGCCATCCTGCGCGAAGGGCCCCACGTGTCGATGGCGGCCATCGCCGCCGAGGCCGGGATCACCAAGCCGATCCTCTACCGTCACTTCGGCGACAAGAGCGGCCTGTACCAGGCGCTGGCCGACCGGCACGTGCGCAGGGTCATCGCGCAGCTGCGCCCCGAGTTCGTCAGGACCAGGACCGACCCCCGAGGGCGGGCCCGCGCGGCGGTCGAGGTCTACCTCGACCTCATCTCGGCCAACCAGAACCTCTACAGGTTCCTGTTCCACCGGGCCAGCGCCGAGGACACCGGCGTGCGCAGCCACATGACGGCGCTGGTGCGCGGGCTGGGCGAGGAACTGGGCGCGGTACTGGCCGCCGAGCAGGTGGTGCCCGACGCCGTGCGGGCGCAGATCCTCGGCCACGCCTTCGTCGGCATGGTGCAGACGACCGGCGACTGGTGGCTCGAACACCCCGAGGTCGGGCGCGAGCAGGTGGTGGAGGGGCTGGTCGAGGTGATCGTGGCCGCCTTCATCTCAAACACGGTCGGCTGACAGCGCCTCCAGCAGATCCCACTCGGTCTCGCAGACGCGCCTGCCGATCGCGGCCAGCTCCACCGACCTGGTCGCGCCCGTCAGGTGCCGCAGGGCCTGCGTGACGCAGATGACGCCCCACTTGAGCACCCCGAACGTCTCCCACCAGCGCAGCGCCATCCTGTCCACCCGGTGGCCGCAGGCGCGTTCGTAGGCCGCCACCAGGTCGTCGTACTCGCCGAACCCGCCGACGGGAGCCTTCGCGCCGAACCTCCACGCCTTGACGCACAGCCAGCCGAGGTCCTCGATCGGGTCGCCCGCGTGGGCCAGCTCCCAGTCGAGGACGGCGCGCACCCCCTCAGGCCCGACGACCAGGTTGCCGTTGCGGAAGTCGCCGTGCACGACGGTGGTGCGGGCGCTGTCCGGCCTGGTCCGCTCCAGCCTGCGCAGGGCCAGCTCGAACACCGGGTGCGGCTGTCCCGTCAGGTCGAGCACCTCCCGCCACCTGACGAGCGGATCCTCGGGTTCGGCCCGCTCGACGGCGTCGAGCGGCATCCTGTGCACCGCCGCCAGCGCCGTCCCGCACTGCGCCGCCAGCAGCGGCCTGGCGCGCTCGTAGCGTTCGTCGCGCAGGATCCTCCTCGGGATCGTCTCGCCCTCCACCCTGCTCATCACCAGGTACGGCTCGGCCGCCGCCACCACCTCGGGAACCGGCACCCCCGCCGCGGCCGCCGCCCTGAGCAGCCGCGCCTCCTCCAGCAGCCCGCGGCCCAGACCGGGCGCCGCCCCCTGGTCGTCGTGCGCGGCGGCCAGCCGGACGACGAGCCGGTGCGGGCGCTCGTCACCGTCGACGACGTCGACCGCCCAGGTCTCCCTCGACGCGCCGCCCGACAGCCTGGTCCTCGAGACGACCTCGCACCCGTCCCCGAACGCCTCCTCGACGATGGCGGAGATCATCGCAGCCCGAACTCCCAGTTGCCGCCCGCCGCGTAGGCGCCGAGGATGCGCCGCCCGACCGAGTCGACGTGGACCTCGTCGGGGCCGTCGTAGATGCGGCCCGCCCTTGCGTGCCGGTACATCCGGTCCAGGGGCGTGTCGGGGGTCAGGCCCGCGGCGCCGTACACCTGGATGGCGCGGTCGATCACGTTGTGCAGCATCCGCGCGCCCACCACCTTGATCGCGCCGATCTCGACGCGGGCGTCCTGGCCCGCGTCCATGGCGTGCGCCGCGTGAAGGGTCAGCAGCCTGGCCGACTGGATCTCGGCGTAGGAGTCGAACACGTGCTGGCGCATGAGCTGCTTGCGCGCCAGCGGCTCGCCGAAGGCCGAGCGGGCGTGCAGCCTGCCGCACATCAGGTCGAAGGCGCGCTGCGCCTGGCCGAGCCAGCGCATGCAGTGGAAGATGCGGCCGGGGCCCAGCCGCCTCTGGGCGATCACGAACCCCTGCCCCCTCGGGCCGAGCAGGTTGGCCGAGGGCACCCGCACGTCGTCGTAGCGCACCTCGCAGTGCGCCCCCGACAGCCCGAGCACGGGGGTCTCCCGCACGATGGTGTAGCCGGGCGTGTCCGTCGGCACCAGGATCATCGAGAACGCCAGGTGCGGGGGCGCCTCCTGCGGCTCGGTCCTGCACATGACGGTCGTGTACGCCGCCCTCGACGCGCCCGTGGTGAACCACTTGTGCCCGTTGATCACCCACTCGTCGCCGTCCAGCACGGCGACGGTCCTCAGCTGGGTCGGGTCGCTGCTGGAGACCAGCGGCTCGGTCATCGCGAAACTGGGCCAGATGTCGCCGCCGACCAGCGGCTTCAGGTAGCGCTCACGCTGGGCGGGCGAGGCGTGCTCGTGCAGCATCAGCGAGTCCTGCAGGGTGAAGGTGCCCAGCACCAGCTGCCCGAACTCACTGCGGCCCTGCACCTCGTTGACGTAGGCGTAGTCGAGGAAGGGCAGTTCGCCGCCGCCGAGCTCGCGCGGGTGCCCGAGCGCCCACAGGCCCTCCTTCTTCGCCTCCAGCTGCAGCTCGCGCAGCAGCGAGCCGTCGTCCTCCAGCAGGGCGGGCTCGGCGGGCTCGACCCGCTCGGTCATGAACGCGTGGACGGCGTCGCGCACCGGCCTGACACTGTCGGGGACGGCGAAGGTCATGAAAGGATCACAACCCGAAAGCCGTTGCATAGTCAATAAGGGGTTCCTTATGGCGGCGCCACACGACGTGCCCACGGCGGCGGAGCTGGTCGCGGCCGTACGCGAGTTCCTGGAGCGGGACGTGCTGCCCGAGGTGGAGGGGCGCGTGCGCTTCCACACCAGGGTGGCGGTCAACGTGCTCGGCATGGTCGAGCGCGAGCTCGAACTCGGACCCTCCCAGGCCCTCGCGCACGCCGAACGGCTCGACCGGCTCGGCGTGGCCGACGACGCCGAGCTGGCCGCCGCGATCAGGGAGGGCAGCCTCGCCGAGGACGAGCTGCTCGGCCCGCTGGCGGCAGCCGTACGCGACAAACTGCTCGTCGCCAACCCGCGCCATCTCGACTGAGTAGCCGGATACTCAGGCGCGTCGGGCCTGTCGACGGCACTCTGGAGCCATGAACGCGGGCGGGTTCAGAGCGATGCGGGCGCGGATGGCGGCGGCGCTGGCCATGGGCCACCTGGTCAGGTACGCCCAGAAAGGCGAGCCGCAGGAGCTGCATCGGGCCGTCGCGGCCTGCCGCAGGGCGCTCGCGCTCACCTCCGAGGACGACCCCCTCTACCCCGAACGCCTGTCGGGGCTCGGTGACGCGCTCTCGATGGCCTTCGACCACGGCGAGGACAAGGCGCTGCTGCGAGAGGCGCTGTCTCTGCAGGAGCGGGCGGTGCGGGCCGCGCCGCCCGGACATCCGGCCGCGGGCATGGTGCGCGTCAGCAGAGGGATCGCGCTGATCAACGACTACCGCTCGGGCGGCCCGCCCGGCCATCTCGACCAGGCGATCGAGGTGTTCGCCGAGGCGGAGTCGCTGCTGCCACCGGGGAGTGTGGAGGCGGCGCTGGCGCTCAGCAACCACGCCGAGGCCTACCACCGCCGTTACGAGCGCGACGGCAGGCGTGCCGACGCGCGGGAGTACGCCGCCAAGCTGCGCGCCGCGGTGGCGGCCACGCCGCAGGGCGACCCCGCCCTGATCTTCAGATCCGCCAAGCTGGCCGCCGCGCTGGTGCTGGTGCGCGACGAACCCGGCGCCGAGGACGAGCTCAGGAGGGCGCTCGACATCGTCCGTGCGGGGCTGCCGGGCGTGCCCGAGCCGATGCGCAGGGAGATCCACCTCATCGCCGGCGCCCTGCTGTACGGCGAGCTGCCTCCGCTGGACCACGAGCAGCTGGACCAGCTGCGCGAGATCTCCAGGAACCTGCGGGAGAGGGGCACGATCGGGACGGACCTGCGCGCCGCCGTCCTGAGCGACCTGGGAGGAGCCGTCGTCGAGCAGGCCGTGCGCTCGGGCCGGATCGAGGAGATCGACGGCGCGATCTCGATGCTGCGCGACGCGCTGAGGGAGGCCCCGCCCACCGGAAAGGAGCGGGCGGCCGTGCTGACCAATCTCGGCAGGATGCTCGGCCACAAAATGGAGTGGATGAGCGACCTGAGCGGCGTGGACGAGATGATCGACGTGCTCAGGCAGGCTGTGGAGACGCTGCCTGCCGGCCATCCCGACCACGGCCTCTATCTGGTCAACCTCGCCAACGCTCTGGCGCTCAAGCACGGCGTCGAAGGCGGCGACGCCCTCCAGCGCGAGCTGATCGGCGGCTACCGGCAGGCGGTGCGGGAGACGGCGCCCGACCACGCCGAGCGCGGCATCGCGCTGACCGGTCTGGGCACGGCGCTGTTCGGCCGCTACGAGCGCTGGGGCGGCCGCGCCGACCTGGACGACTCGATCGCCTCGCACAGGGCCGCCGTCGAGGCCACCCCCGCCGGCCATCACTACCGGCCGCTGTACCTGGCCAACCTCGGTAGCGCGCTCGGCCGCAGGCACGAGGTGACCGGCTCGACCGCCGACCTGGACGCGGCGGTCGCTGCGCTGCGCGAGTGCGTCTCGACCACCCCGCCGCTGCACCCGCACAGGGGCGGTTGGATCGCGTCGCTGGCGACCGTGCTGGTCATGCGGTTCGACAGGGTCGGCGAGCGGGACGCCCTGACGGAGGCGGTGTCCCTCTACCGGCAGGCGCTCGACGAGGCTCCCAAGGAGCACCTGCAACGCCACATGATCCTGACCAACCTCGGCAGGGCGCTGCTGCGGCAGGAGCTGCCCGAGGAGGCGGTCGCGGTCATGCGCGAGGCCGTCGCCGCGGCGCCGCCCACCAACACCCAGGCGCCCACGGGCCTGGCCACCGCGCTGGTGCTGCGCTTCTTCCAGGCCCAGGACGGAGACCTCACGGGGGAGGAGTACGCCGCGCTGGCGCTGGCGCTGCTGAGGGGCGAGGAGCCGCCGGCCGCCGAGCTGGCCGAGCGGCGCAGGCTCAGGCAGGGCGAACTGCTGGACGAGGCGATCGCCATCCTGCGCGAGGTCCTGGACAGGAGCCCTCGAGGCGAGTTCGACAGAGCCCGCGCGGCGGGTCAGCTGGGCACCGCGCTGCACGTGCGCGCCGCCATGACCGGCAGGGGACGGCACCTCGACGGCGCGATCCGCACGCTGCGTGACGCCGCCGCGGGCGCGGCGGAGGACGAGCCGGTGCTGTCGATCACGCGCTACCACCTGGCGCAGGCGCTGGCCGACCGGTGGCGGCGCTCGGGCGACGAGCGCGACCGTGAACAGGCGGCGCGGGAGTTCGCCGCGGCCGCATCCGTCGAGACCGCCGCCCCCGCCTGGCGGGCGGGGGTGGCCAAGCACTGGGGCGAGTTCGTCGCCGAGCACGAGGGACCCGCCGCCGCCGTCCTGGCCTTCGCGACGGCGGTGGGCCTGCTCGACGCCGCCGCCTGGCGCGGCATGCGCCGCCAGGAACAGGAGCGGGCCCTGTCGGGGTTCCAAGGGCTGGCCAGCGACGCGGCCGCCTGCGCGATCGCCGCCGGCCGTCCGGAACTGGCGATCGAGCTGCTGGAGCAGGGCAGGGGCGTCCTGCTCGCCCAGATCATCGACGCGCGCCCGCGACACGACGCTCTGCGTGTGGCCGCTCCCGCCCTCGCCGACCGCCTGGCGGAGATCCAGGACGGACTCGACACCGTCGAGGACCTCGACACGCGGCACGCGCTGGCCCGCGAGAGGGAGGAGACGCTGGCCGCGATCCGCGCGCTGCCGGGGCTGGCGGACTTCCTGCGGCCGCCGCCGTTCGCCGACCTGCGCGCCGCGGCGGCCGAGGGGCCGGTGGTGGTGGTGAATGTCAGCAGGTACCGCTGCGACGCGCTCGTCGTCACCGCCGAAGGCGTCACGCTGGTTCCGCTGCCCGGGCTGGGCGCGCAGGAGGTCGCCGAGCGGGCGGCAGGCTTCGTCGAGGCGGTGGGGGCCTACGCCCACGACGACGACCCCGACCCCGAGTTGCTGGAGCGGGTACCCGCGGCCCTGGACTGGCTCACCGAGGTGATCGGCCGCCCGGTGCTCGCCTTACTCGGCGCGCCGCCCCTGCCAGGCGCGACGTGGCCGCGCCTGTGGTGGTGCCCCACGGGCGCGCTGTCGCTGCTGCCTGTGCACGCGATCACCGTCGACGTCGCCGCCTCCTCGGTCACCCCGACCCTGCGCGCGCTCATCCACGCCCGTGAGCAGGCGGCGCCGACCGCGCAGGGCCGCCCGCTGCTGGTCGCCCTGCCCAGCACGCCGGGCGCCGACGACCTGCCTGGCGTCGCCCGTGAGAGCGAGGTCGTCAGGCGCCTGCTGCCCGACGCGATCTGCCTGGAAGGACCCTCGGCGGTACGGCAGGCCGTCCTCGACGCCCTGGCCGCCAGCCCGTGGGCGCACTTCGCCTGCCACGCCGAACAGGATCCCGGCGACCCGTCGCAGGGACGGCTGCTGCTGCACGACGGGCCGCTCACGGTCAGGGAGCTGGCCACGGCCCGGCTGGAGCGGGCCGAGTTCGCCTTCCTCAGCGGATGCGAGACCTCGCGCGGCGGCGACGTGCTGGCCGACGAGTGCGTCAGCCTGGCCGCCACGGTCCAGCTGGCCGGATATCCCAGCGTGATCGGCTCGCTGTGGCCGATCGCCGACCGCCACGCGCCCGTGGTGGCCGAGGCGGTCTACGCGATGATGACCGGCGGCGGGACCAGGCCTCCCGACCCGCGAGCCGCCGCCCTCGGCCTGCACCTGGCCGTGCGCGCCCTGCGGGAGGAGCACACCGGCCTGCCGATCCTGTGGGCGCCCTTCACCCACATCGGGCCCTGACTCTGACCACCCGCGGCGGCAGGCTCAGCGGAGCCTGACCGCCCACGCCCCGAGGACGAACGCGGGCGCGGCCAGCCCCGCCGTCCCGCCGGGCGGGGCGGCCGTGCCCGTGGCGAGGTGGAAGGCGAGCGCGCAGCCCACCCAGGCCAGGGCCGCGCACGCCATCCCGGCCGATCCCCTGATGGCCAGGCGCGTCCAGCGCTGTCCGGGGGCGCCGGGTTCGCCCGCCGTCCAGAGTGCGACCGTGGCCAGCAGCAGCGCGAGCGAGCCCAGTGTGGCGATCACCGCCGGCGTGACGGAGCCCGGCAGCGGCACCCGGTAGCCGAAGGCCTGGATCGCGGCCAGCACCATGAGCGCCGCGCCCACCACCGCGGCCTGCAACAGGTTGAGCCGCTCGCGGTGGCGCTGGAGCTCCTCCTGGCGGCGCTGCAGCCGTTCGCGCCGGTCCTGCACCGCCTCCTCGGCCGCCTGGACCGCCTCGGTGAGCCCGTCGCGCACCCGCTCCCTGGCCGCTTCCAGGTAGAGCAGGTCGTCATCGAGCCGCTGGCCCAGCCAGGCGGCCAGCTCCAGGTCGTCGCGGAAGGGGCCAGGCGTGGCCGCCAGCCTCGTCGAGGGGCGCAGGTTGGCCTCGGCGATGCGCACGGTGCGCTCCATCTCCCGCAGCAGCGTCGTCGACCAGGTCAGCCCGTCAGGGCCGGACAGCAGGCCCGACAGCCGCCGCCTGACCTCCAGCAGCCGCTCGGCGGGGTCGTCGGAGGAGGCCCTGTGCCGCTCGCGCAGCGTCTGGTCGGCGCGCCGCAGCACCTCGTCGGCGTCGAAGCGGTCGCGCTGCCGCAGCTGGTGCCTGACCTTCGCGGCGTGCAGCAGGTGGAGGGTGAGGGGCGGGACGGAGGCGCCTCCAGGCGTCCACATCCACGCCTCCGAGTCGTCCTGCCGGTGCACGGCGCTGATCACCAGCAGCCTGCGCGTGAGGCGGTCGTCGGCTCCCCGCTGCTCCCACACGGCCGTGTGCCCGTCGACCAGCAGCGCCGTGCCCGCCAGCTGCGGCAGAGGGAAGCCGTGAGGAGCCTCGGCGGGAGGGGGCGTGAGGTCGTGGGCGACACCGGTGAACAGGCGCGCCTCGCCCAGTGCCCACGCCGGCAGGTCACCGGCCGTCCGGGTCCAGCGCTCCTCCAGCTCGCGCCAGTCCACCCCGTCCCGCGCCGGTGGGGACATGCCGACCGTCAGCGCCAGCACGTCGTGCCTGCGCCGTACGACGGCCTCGACGATCTCCTCCCGGGAGCGAGACCTGCGCGCGGCCAGCACGGGCCCGCGCGCCGGCTCGTCCAGGTCCAGCCGGTAGGGGCCGAGCTCCGGGATGGACCACGTCATGCCCAGGCCCTCGCCCAGTCGCTCCCACAGCGCGGTCAGTTGCTCGCCGCAGCCGGAGACGGGCGCGAAGACGTGGACGACCAGCGCCCGCTCATCCATCCTCGGCAGGCTCCCGCTCCTCGAACTCGACGACGAGCCGGTTCAGCCGCTCCCTGGTCTCCTCGGGGATCGGCCTCCTCGGCGGGTCGCCGTGCCGGTTCCTCAGCCGCACGGGGCCGACCAGATCCAGGTCCCTGACGGCCAGCGCAGCGGCCCGCTGGTCGCCCGAGCGCGCCGCCGCCTCCAGCGCGCGCAGCGCCCGGTCGACGCGCGCCCAACGGCCCTCGGACAGCTGGTAGCCGGAGATCGCCCGCAGGATGGTGACCGCTCTCGCCCGATCCATGGCGCCATCGTAGGAGCGAGACGACGAAAGGGGATGAGTACCGGGATACTCACCCCCTTTCAGGACACCGGCAGGGTCAGTGCGCCCCCGACAGGTCGAGGTCCTTGACCTTGGGGTCGCCCTCGTCGGCGAAGTAGTCGCCGCGGGAGGTGGCGTCCTCGCCGTCGGCGACCTTGGCGGCGCGGAAGATCAGGGTGGCCAGGGCGGCGACCACCAGGTTGACCGTCAGCGCGATGACGCCCGCGTACAGCGTGGCCTTGGTGTCGAAGCCGAAGTTGGCCAGCGGGAAGGCCGAGCCGCCGAAGTGCAGCTTGCCGTTGGCCGGGTTCGGGATCAGGTAGAGCATCCACATGCCCGCCGCCAGGCCGGCCGCCCAGCCGGCGATGAGGCCGCCCTTGTGGAACCAGCGGGTGTAGAGGCCCAGCGCGACCGAAGGGAGGGTCTGCAGGATGACCACGCCGCCGATGAGCTGCAGGTCGATGGAGAACTGCGGGTCGAGCAGCAGGATGCACAGCACCGCGCCGACCTTGACCACGAGCGAGACCAGCTTGGAGACCTTGGCCTCCTGGGCGTCGGTGGCCTGCTTGTTGAGGTACTCGCGGTAGATGTTGCGGGTGAACAGGTTGGCCGCCGCGATGGACATGATGGCCGCGGGCACCAGGGCGCCGATGCCGATGGCCGCGTAGGCGACGCCGGTGAACCAGTCGGGGAACATCTGGTCGAACAGCACGGGCACGACCGTGTTGTTGTCGCCCTTGCCGGTCTCGGGGTTGACGATGGGCTTGACGTCCGCCGCGATCGCCATGAAGCCCAGCAGCGCGATCAGGCCGAGCAGGAAGCTGTAGGCGGGAAGCGCGGACATGTTGCGCTTGATGACGTTGCGGTTCTTGGAGGCCAGCACGCCGGTGAGGCTGTGCGGGTACAGGAACAGCGCCAGCGCCGAGCCGAAGGCCAGCGTGATGTACTGCAGCTGGTTGTTGGCGTTGAGCAGGATGCCGTCGCCGGGCGCCTCGGTCTTGGCGAACTTGGCGGCCGCCGCGTCGAAGATGTTGCCCCAGCCGTTCAGCTTGGCCGGGATGTAGATGATCGCGGCCAGGATCACGATGTAGATCAGCGTGTCCTTGACGAAGGCGATCAGCGCGGGCGCGCGCAGGCCCGACTGGTAGGTGTAGGCCGCCAGGATGGCGAACGCGATGATGATCGGCAGGTGCCCGGTGATGCCCATCGCCTTCAGCACCGCCTCGATGCCGATCAGCTGCAGCGCGATGTAGGGCATCGTCGCCACGATGCCGGTGATCGCGATCAGCAGCGCCAGCGTCGGCGAGCCGAACCTGGCCCTGACGAAGTCGGCGGGCGTGACGAACCCGTGCACGTGCGAGACCGACCACATGCGCGCCAGCACGAGGAAGACCAGCGGGTAGACCACCACCGTGTACGGCAGCGCGTAGAAGCCGAGCGCGCCGGCGCCGAAGACCAGGGCGGGGACGGCCACGAAGGTGTAGGCGGTGTAGAGGTCGCCGCCCACCAGGAACCAGGTGATCCAGGTGCCGAAGTTGCGGCCACCCAGACCCCACTCGTGCAGGCTCTCGATGTCCTTGGGCCTGCGCCACTTGGCGGCCACGAAGCCCATGCCGCTGACCACCAGGAAGAGGGCGACGAAGACGACCAGCTCGGTCGTGTGCTGGCCGCTCACTTGGTCATCCTGTAGACGATCGTCGTGCAGACGACGCCGACGACGATGAAGGCCAGCTGGAGCCAGTAGAACAGCGGGAAGCCCGCCACCCTGGGCTCGTCGGAGTTGAACAGGAACGTCAGCAGCGGCAGCACGATCGGCACGAACAGCAGCCAGTTCCACGGACTGCGGTCGCCGCGCTCCTGCCCGGTTTCGGGGCTGGACAAGTGATCACCCTCCGGAACGAAAGAAGTTGCACGCACACTAACGTTCCGGAGGTTTTAACCACAGCACATAAGCTTGTTACGGTTTGGCCTAAATTCGTTACGTGGATGACTCGAGTTCCAGATCCCTGACTCGCGGATCGCCCTCGTCGGCGGTGAAGTGGTCGGGCCTGGTGCCGTCGGGGCCGTCGGGCACCTTGGCCGCCCTCGCGATGAGCGTCGCCGCGACGGCCACGATCAGGTTGAGCAGCAGCGCGAGGAAGCCCGCGTAGATCGTCATCTTGGTGTCGAAGCCGAGCTTCTCCAGCGGGAACGCCGAGCCGCCGAAGTGCGCGTGCTTGATCGCCGGGTTGGAGATGTTGTAGAGCAGGACGAGCCCGCCGCCCATGCCCGCGACCCAGCCCGCGATCAACCCCGCCTTGTGGAACCACCGCGTGAACAGCCCGATGGCCACCGACGGCAGCGTCTGCAGGATGATCACGCCGCCGATGAGCTGCAGGTCGATGGAGAACTGCGGGTCGATGAGCAGGATGAACAGCACCGCGCCCACCTTCACCACCAGCGAGGTGAGCTTGCTGACGCCCGCCTCCTGGGCGTCGGTGGCCTGCGGGTTGATGTACTCGCGGTAGATGTTGCGGGTGAACAGGTTGGCCGCGGCGATCGACATGATGGCCGCGGGGACGAGCGCCCCGATGCCGACCGCCGCGAACGCGATCCCGGCGAACCAGTCCGGGAACATCTGGTCGAACAGCACGGGCACGATCGTGTTGTTGTCGGTGCCGATCGGCTTCACGTCCGCCGCGATGGCCATGTAGCCGAGCAGCGCGATCAGGCCGAGCAGCAGGCTGTAGGCGGGAAGCGCGGACATGTTGCGCTTGATGACGTTGCGGTTCTTGGAGGCCAGCACGCCGGTGATGCTGTGCGGGTAGAGGAACAGCGCCAGCGCCGAGCCCAGCGCCAGCGTGAAGTACTGCAGCTGGTTGTTGGCGTTGAGCAGGATGCCGTCGCCCTGCGCGGGCGTGGCGGCGAACTTCTCCTGGGCCCTGCCGAAGATCACCTCCCAGCCGCCAAGCCTGGCGGGGATGTAGATGATCGCGACGAGGATGACCAGGTAGATCAGGATGTCCTTGACGAAGGCGATCAGCGCCGGCGCCCGCAGCCCCGACTGGTAGGTGTAGGCGGCCAGGATGACGAACGCGATGATCAGCGGCAGGTCCGACAGCAGCCCGCTGCCGCCGATGCCCATCGTCTTCAGCACCGCCTCGATGCCGATCAGCTGCAGCGCGATGTAGGGCATCGTCGCCACGATGCCGGTGATCGCGACCAGCAGCGCCAGCGTCGGCGAGCCGAACCGCACCCGCACGAAGTCGGCGGGCGTGACCAGGCTGTGCACGTGCGAGACCGACCAGAGCCTGATCAGGACCAGGAAGACCAGCGGGTAGACGATCACCGTGTACGGCACCGCGAAGAACCCCATCGCGCCCGCGCCGAACAGCAGCGCGGGAACCGCCACGAAGGTGTAGGCGGTGTAGAGGTCGCCGCCCACCAGGAACCAGGTGATCCAGGTGCCGAAGTTGCGCCCGCCGAGACCCCACTCGTTCAGCGACGCCAGATCCTGGGGCCTGCGCCAGCGGGCGGCCACGAACCCCATGCCGCTGACCACCAGGAATAAAACGGTGAAGATGACGATCTCGGTGACGTGCTCGCCCGGGTTCATCGCGTCATCCTGTAGACGAGGGTCGTCGTGGCGACGCCGAGGATGATGAAGGCGAGCTGGAGCCAGTAGAAGAGCGGGAAGCCTAACAGCGTGGGTTCGGCGGCGTTGAACAGGAACGTCATCAACGGGACGGCGATGGGCACCAGCAGCAGCCAGTACCAGGGACTGCGGTCGCGATCGTTACCGGGCAAGGCGTCCTCCCTTTTCCGTTGCCCGGCACATTAGTTTTCTGGCTGTGCCCGTCAGCTCGTAGATCGCTGAACGGTAGGGTCCTCGCGCCGAACGGTCAGCTCGTCGGCGATGTCGCGCGTGCCGTACCCCTCGGGGGCCGGCACCTCGGTGATCGGATCGGGTCTGTCGTCGAACTCCAGGCGCAGCGCCCTCGCCATCGTCGCGTGCATCTCGTACAGGCACGTGACGTAGGTCAGCTCGAGGATCTGCTCGTCGGGCAGGTGCCGCTTCAGCACGGCGAAGACCTCGTCGTGCACCCTGCCGCCGTCGAGGACCAGGCCGTCGGTGTAGGCGAGCACCGCCCGCTCCAGCTCGCCGAACTCCTCGCTGACCTGCCAGTGCGCGACCGCGCGCACCTTCTCCTCCGGCACGCCGAGCGCCCTCAGCTGCTTGCAGTGCTGGGAGTAGACGAACTGGGACTGCCTGGCCCACCCCGCGCGGGTCTGGCCCAGCTCGCGCAGCACCGGGTCGAGCGCGGACTCACGGTAGAGCTGGAAGCCCTTCACGCAGTGCCTGAAGATCGCCGGGTCCTGGGCGAAGACCGTCCACCAGTCGCCGGGCGAGCCGGTCGCGGTGCCCTCGGGCGTCAGCAGCCGGTCGTAGAAGAACGCGACCACGGGGTCGCTGACCTCCTCACGGGGCACCTGGCGCAGGCGCGGCATCAGAGGGTCCTGTCGGCGGCGGTCTTCGGCTCGTGCCGGACGTCCTCGGGGCGGTCGAGCTCGCGCAGCCAGCAGGCGAACTCGATCAGGACGCCGTCGGGGTCCTTGAAGTAGATGGAGCGCACGAACACGCCGTCGTGCAGGGAGGGGGCGACACCGAACTCGCTGTCATCGTGGTTGAGCAGCACCCCGACGTCGATGCCCTTGGCCACCAGCCGCTCCCTGTACTCCTCGATCTTCTCCGGCGGCACGTCGAAGGCCAGGTGGTTCATCGAGCCCACCGCCGAGAGCAGCTCGCCCCTGTCGGGCAGGTTCCTGGGCGCGGAGACGCCGGGCACGCCGTCCGGCGCGTCGGGGAACCAGAAGAAGGCGAGGGCGTTGCCGCCGCCGCAGTCGAAGAAGAAGTGCTGGCCCCAGCCCATGGGCAGCTCGATCGTCTTGATCAGCGGCATGCCGAGGACGCCGGAGTAGAAGTCGACGGTCTGCTTCATGTCCGAGCAGACCAGCGCGATGTGGTTGACGCCGCGAAGCTCGAATTCGGTGTTCATAGTAACCAACTGCTTATCACAGCGCGGGTCGCTAAAACATGACAGAGGATGTCGGACTTCAGCGGGAGGATCACGGCATGACGGAAACAGTCGCGCTGGTCACAGGCGCCACAAGGGGCACGGGAAGAGGCATCGCCGTCCAGCTCGGAGCGGCGGGGGCCACGGTCTACTGCACGGGACGCACCACCCGGCAGGGACGCTCGGAGATGGACAGGGCCGAGACGATCGAGGAGAGCGCCGAACTGGTCACCGCGGCGGGCGGCAAGGGCATCGCCGTCAGGACCGACCACCTGGTGCCCGAGCAGGTCAAGGCGCTGGTGGAGCGGATCGACAGCGAGCAGGGCAGGCTGGACGTCCTCGTCAACGACATCTGGGGCGCCGATCACCTGTGGTCGTGGGACACCCCCGTGTGGGAGCACGACCTCGACAAGGGGCTGCGCCTGCTGAGGCTGGCGCTCGACACCCACCTGATCACCAGCCACCACGCGCTGCCGCTGCTCATCCGCAGGCCGGGAGGGCTGGTCGTGGAGGTCACCGACGGCACGGCCGGCTTCAACGCCACCCGCTACCGCAACCCGATCTTCTACGACCTGGCCAAGACCGCCGTGAGCAGGCTGGCCTTCGCCCAGTCGCACGAACTGCGCCCGCACGGCGCGGCGGCCGTGTCGATCACGCCCGGCTTCCTGCGCTCGGAGATGATGCTGGACAACTTCGGCGTCACCGAGGAGAACTGGCGCGACGCCATCGCGCACAGCCCTGCCTTCGCCATCTCGGAGACGCCCGCCTACGTCGGCAGGGCGGTGGCCGCGCTGGCCGCCGACCCCGACAGGATGCGCTGGTCGGGCTCGTCGCTCTCCAGCGGCCAACTGGCCAAGGAGTACGGGTTCACCGACGTGGACGGCTCCAGGCCCGACGTGTGGCGCTGGATCGAGGAGGTCGAGGAGGGCGGCAAGGACGCCGCCCCCGCCGACTACCGCTAGCGGGGGCCGCCGCCCAGGGTGTCCTCGGCGTACAGGCCGGACATCCGGGCGGCCGCCTCGGCCACCAGGGCGCGCAGCTCGGGCGGGTCCAGCACCTCCGCCTCGGGGCCGAAGGCCAGCACCTGGGTGTAGGCGACCGCCGGCGACTCGACCGCCAGCACCACCGTGCCGTCGTCGCGGGCGGAGGCCAGCGCCTCCGGCAGCGCGGCGGGGTCGGCCACGTGCCGCAGCATCCGCAGCCCCGCGGGGCTGAGCCTCAGCGTGACCTGCGTCCTGAGCAGGGAGCGGGTGAACTGCTCCGACCGCTCGGCCCAGAAGGCCGCCAGGTCGAAGGCGGGGTCGCGGTCGAAGCGCCTGGCGGTGTCGACGCTCACCTCGGTGAACCTGTCGACCCTGTAGACCAGCAGGCGCTCCTTCGCGCGGCCCGCCAGGTACCAGACGCCCGCCTTCAGCACCAGCCCGTACGGCTCGACGGCGCGCGGCGCCTCCCTGTACCTCCCGCTCACGGGATGGTTCCCCCACACCGCCCTGGCCAGCGGCGCGAGCGACTCGGGCGGCGGGGTGTCGCTGGCGAACCAGCCAGGCGCGTCGAGGTGGAAGCGCTGGGCGGCGGTGGCGGGCGCGTCGCGCAGTCCTGGCGCCAGCGCGGCGGCCGCCTTGAGCCTGGCGGCCTCGGCGATCTCGCGCAGGCCCATGTCGCGCAGGGCGGCGGGCACCCCCGACAGGAACAGCGCCTCCGCCTCGGCCCTGTCGAGCCCGGTGAGCCTGGTGCGGTACCCGTCGACCAGGCGGTATCCGCCCGTTCTGCCCCTGTCGGCGTAGACGGGGATGCCCGCCTCCGACAGCGCCAGCACGTCGCGGTGGATGGTGCGCTCGGAGACCTCGAGTTCCTGGGCCAGCTCGCCCGCCGTCATCCCGCCACGCCCCTGCAGGAGGAGGACGAGCGACATGAGGCGGGCGGCGCGCACCATCCGATGCTACCCATCTCGGGTGATCCCGGCCGTCAGAGGACGGCGCAGCCGATCCTGACGGGGACCCGGGCCGAGAAGCGGCCCGACATCGTGTCGTACGCGTAGGCGTAGGCGTTGGCCGGCTTGCCCTTGGCCGAGCAGTCGAACTTGCCGGTCAGGTAGCCGAACGCCCCGCCCGGGTAGCCCGAGGCCTGCTTGGCGGTCACGCTGGCGTGCCAGTAGAGGGCGTCGTTGTGGCTCCACCTGATCGCCAGCTTGACCGTGCCGAAGTTGTAGTGGCTGCCGTTCAGCTTCAGCCTGGCGATGCTGTCGGTCGAGGTGGTGGTCGCGGTGCCGTCCCCGTTGTCCTTCGGCCCGATCGTGTACTTGGTGATCCACAGCTTGGCCAGCACCTTGCGCGCCGAGCTCTGGCCGTTGTCGGCCGCGGCCAGGTCACGCTGCCTGGTGGTGACACAGACGTCGTCGCCGTCGTAGGCGTTGCGCCAGACGTAGGGGACGACGCAGGTGTGCGGGCCGTACGCGCCGGTGGTCCAGCGGCCGTGCCTGGCGGCGTTGTCGGCGGCCACCTGGGTACGGGTCGCGGGGGTGACGCAGACCAGGTCGGACGGCTTGGCGACCCGCCACACGTATCCCTGGCGGCAGGTCTCGGGGCCGGGGTCGGCCGAGCCGGAGACGGCGGCGGAGGCCGCGGCGGGGGCGGTGACGGTCAGGCCGGCGATCGCGAGGACGGCCAGACCGAGCGAGGTGCGCTTCATGGTGCTCTCCTGAGGTCTCGGGGCCCCGGTCCGGCGGTTGCGCCCTGGGGCTCGCGACTCAGTTATGCACCGCTCTGCCTGCAACCTTCTTGCCGTCGATCACGGAAAGTGACCCGCAAGTAACTCAAGCCGCCGTCAAGGGCAGGACGAGCGAGGAAGGGCGCGAGGGGTCGTGGAAGACCTCGACGTCGGCGGGCACCCCCGGGGCGTCCCACCCGGGGGCGCCGGGGTTGCGGGCGATCGTCGGGTAGGCGCCGCTCGCCACGTGCACCCTGATCCTGTGCCCCTTGGCGAACCTGTGCGCGATCGGCCACAGGTCCACCGAGGCCCTGCGCACGCCGTCGGCGTCACCCCCGTCGGCCGCCGACAGCCGCCGCACCCCCTCGCAGACGTTCATGGAACGCCCGTCGGGATGCACGTCGCACACCCGCACGACCACGTCCACGTGCGGCGTGCTCGACCTGACGAACAGCTCGGCCGAGACCGGGCCGATCGCCTCGGCGTCCTCGCGCAGCACGGGGGAGGTGTAGACGAGCACGTCCCTGCGCGCCTCCAGGCGGCGCTGGTCGCGCGGCCTGGAGTCGGCCAGCAGCACGGGACCGCCGATCACCGGCGTCGGATGGGCGGGGTGGTACCTGTACCGGTCGGGCTCGGCCTCCAGCGGCCCGTCGGGACCGAGGCC
The DNA here is from genome assembly GCF_039533245.1 of Nonomuraea recticatena. Lineage (NCBI taxonomy): Bacteria > Bacillati > Actinomycetota > Actinomycetes > Streptosporangiales > Streptosporangiaceae > Nonomuraea > Nonomuraea recticatena. Next base: position 135,638 of record NZ_BAAATE010000012.1, read on the forward strand.
GAAGGCGCGCTGCAGGTGCCAGCGCACGGGCCGCATGCCGGGCACCGGCCAGTCGGGATAGTCGCGCCACTGCCTCGCGCCCGTCACGTACAGCCGCACAGGGGAGTCCCGCAGCCCCGACCGGTCGCCCAGCAGGTGCGCGCGGAACCAGGCCAGCGACTCGGCCCTGGTCACGGGTCCATGCCTGACGTCGATGTGCCACCAGGGCCCGATCGTCAGGTACGGCTGCCGCCCCGCCGCCCGCATCGCCACGTAGTCGCGCAGCTGCCACGGCAGGAACACGTCGTACCAGCCACCCAGCATGGTGACGGCCGCCTCCACCCTCCCGACCTCGGCCGAGAAGTCCCGCCTGTGCCAGTACGGCACCGCAGGGTCGGCGTGGTGGGCGAGCAGGTCCCTGTAGAAGGGCAGCGCCTGGCCCGCCGACACCAGGTCCAGCTCGGCGACAGGCCGACCCGACAGCACCGCCCTCCTGGTCAGCCTGGGCGCGGTCAGTACCGACGCGCCGCCGAACCTGCGCGAGATCCCGTTGGTCAGTGTGGTCCAGCTCAGCGCCGACTCCAGTGCGAACGCCCCTCCCACGTAGGCGGCGTCCCTGAACTGGGAGGCGGTGATCTGCGTGGCCATCGCCTTGAGCTCGCCTCCCACGTAGGGGGCGATCGCCCACTGGGTGTAGCCGAGGTAGGAGGGGCCGTGCATCGCGAACGCGCCCGGATACCACGGCCTGCCGCGCAGCCACTCGACGGTGGCCATGCCGTCGTCGTGCTCGTCGCCGAGCGGGTCGAGCATCCCGCCCGAGCCGAAACCGCCCCTGCAGCTCTGGATCACCACCTGCAGACCATGGCGGGCGAACCCCCGCCCGTAGGCGTAGCCGAACAGGCCGCGCCTGCCGTACGGCGAGCGGATCAGGACCACCGGCGCGCGCTCGGCCCCGACCGGCACGTAACGGTCGGCGAGCAACGTCACGCCGTCCCGCATCGGGACGGCAAGGTCCCTCTCGACTCGAACCCGCATTACTAACCAGTAACAGACGGGCGGCGGCCTCGACAAGGTGAGTCCCGTCACCCCAGGCTACGGTCGCGTAGGGAGATCACCTGTTGGCAAACTATCCGGTCATGGGACGAATTGCGTCGTTTGTCGCTCTGGGGGACAGCTTCACCGAGGGTCTCGAGGACCCCGCCGACGAGGGCTACCGCGGATGGGCCGACCGGCTGGCCGAGCACATCGAGGCCGAGCAGCCGGGGCTCGCCTACGCGAACGTGGCCGTGCGCGGCAGGCTGATCGACGAGGTCGTCGGAGAGCAGGTGCCGATGGCCGTCGAGCTCGGCCCCGACCTGGTGTCCCTGTGCGCGGGAGGGAACGACATCCTGCGGCCGAGCAGCGGCCCCGACGTGGTGGCGGCCAGGCTGGAGCAGGGCGTGGCGGCGCTCACGCAGGCAGGCTCGAGGGTGATGCTGTTCACCGGCTTCGACCTGCGCGACGTCCCGATGATGCGGCTGGCGCACAGCAAGATCGAGATCTTCAACCTGCACATCCACGACATCGCGCGCCGCTACGACGCCTTCCTGGTGGACATGTGGCCCATGGCGGTGCTGCGCGACAGGCGGGCGTGGAACATGGACAGGCTCCACCTGTCGCCCGACGGGCACCGCAGGGTGGCCCTGCACGCGGCCGAGGTGCTCGGGGTGGCGGTGCAGGAGGACTGGCGCGAGCCGTACCCGCCGCTGCTGCCCGCCCAGTGGGCCGACGCCCGCCGCGAGGACCTGCGATGGGCGCGGCAGTTCCTCGGGCCGTGGATCAACAGGCGCATCCAGGGACGCTCCTCCGGCGACGGTGTCCGCCCCAAGCGACCCGAGCTGGCACCCCTGGTCAACCGCTGAAAACGGCGCGGTGTGTCCGCGTTGCGTGATCTCCGATCGGGCGGCTACCCTTGGGCTATGCGAATCGGCTTGCAGCTTCAGTGGTGGCGCCGCTCCTAGGCGGCGCCAGATTCGCATTCCTCAACGGACGGCCGCCCCGGAAGGCGGCCTTTCCTGTCTCCGCCCCGGGGCTCATGAGCTAGCAAGGGGCTTTGAGTGGAGACGAGCGGATATACCACCGCCGGGGGCGTCAGCGTCGAGCGCGAGGTCCGTGAGGTGCCCGAGGAGGCCCTCGAGCAGATCGTGACCGAGCTCGGCGAGCGACGCGGCGGCGCGTTCTCGTCGGGCATGGACTACCCCGGCCGCTACAGCCGATGGGCGTTCGGCTACGTCGACCCCTGCGTCGAGCTCGTCGCCCGAGGCCGCACCATCGCCGCGAGGGCGCTGAACGAGCGCGGCAAGGTGGTCCTGCCCGCCATCGCCTCCTGCCTGCTGGCCGCGGGCAAGCCGGTCTCCGAGCCGACCGGCGCCCACGTCGAGGTGCACATCCCCGAGTCGGAGGACCTGCTCCCCGAGGAGATGCGCAGCCGCCGTCCCACCGTCTTCACCGCCATCCGCGAGGTCATCGCCGCCTTCAAGGGCGAGGACCAGCACCTCGGCCTCTACGGCGCCTTCGGCTACGACCTGGCCTTCCAGTTCGAGCCCATCCGCCACGAGCTCGAAAGGCCCGCCGACCAGCGCGACCTGGTCCTGCACCTGCCCGACAGGCTCGTCGTCATCGACCGCCAGCGCGAGACCAGCGTGGAGTACCGCTACGAGTTCGTCGTCGACGGCGTCTCCACCAGAGGGCTCGAGCGCACCGGCGACACCTTCCCGCAGGTCGCCCCCACCGAGGTCCCGAAGGACCCGGAGAAGGGCGCCTACGCCACCGTCGTCGCGGCGGCCAAGGAGAAGTTCAAGCGCGGCGACCTGTTCGAGGTCGTGCCGGGCCAGGTCTTCCACGCCACCTGCACCGACCCCTCGGCCTTCTACCGCAGCCTGCGCCTGACCAACCCGGCGCCCTACGAGTTCATCATCAACCTCGGCGACGGCGAGCACCTGGTCGGCGCCTCGCCCGAGATGTACGTCCGCGTCACCGGCGACAGGGTCGAGACCTGCCCCATCTCCGGCACCATCGCCCGCGGCTCCAACCCCGTCGAGGACGCCGAGGCCATCCGCACCCTCCTGTCCAGCGTGAAGGAGGAGTCCGAGCTGACGATGTGCACCGACGTCGACCGCAACGACAAGTCGCGCATCTGCGTCCCCGGCACCGTCCAGGTCATCGGCCGCCGCCAGATCGAGCTCTACTCCCGCCTGATCCACACCGTCGACCACATCGAAGGCCGGCTGCGCCCCGAGTTCGACGCCCTCGACGCCTTCCTCACCCACATGTGGGCCGTCACCGTGACCGGCGCGCCCAAGACCTGGGCGATGCAGTTCATCGAGGACCACGAGGCCACCACCCGCAGGTGGTACGGCGGAGCCATCGGCTTCATCGGCTTCGACGGCTCCATGAACACCGGCCTGACCCTGCGCACCGCCCAGATCAAGAACGGCGTGGCCACCGTCAGGGCGGGCGCCACCCTGCTGTTCGACTCCGACCCCGAGGCCGAGGAGCGCGAGACCGAGCTCAAGGCCAGCGCCCTGCTCGGCGCGCTGGCCGCGGTCAACCAGCCCTCCGCCGTCCGGGAACGCCCCGTGCGCGACCAGCCGGGCCTGGGCATGAAGGTCCTGCTCGTCGACCACGAGGACTCCTTCGTCAACACCCTGGCCGACTACTTCCGCCAGGAGGGAGCCGACGTCGTCACCCTGCGCCACGGCTTCCCCGCGGAGATGATCGACCAGATCGCCCCCGACCTGGTCGTCCTGTCGCCGGGCCCCGGCTGGCCCTCCGACTTCGGCATGTCCGCCCTCATCGACCAGGTCTACGCCAGGGGCCTGCCGGTCTTCGGCGTCTGCCTCGGCCTGCAGGCCATGGTCGAGCACGCGGGCGGCGCCCTCGAACTGCTCGACTACCCCGAGCACGGCAAGCGCGGCCACGTCTCCCGCCTCGGCGACAGCGCCCTGCTGGAGGGCCTGCCCGCCGAGTTCGTCGCCGCCCGCTACCACTCGCTGCACGCCAAGCGGCCCGGCGTCGTCGGCTTCGAGGCCACGGCGCTGACCCCCGACGGCAACGTGATGGCGATCGAGGACGTGGCCAACAGGCGCTTCGCCGTACAGTTCCACCCCGAGTCGATCCTGACCGCGGAGGGCGGCGCGGGCGCGAAGGTGATCGCCAACGTCCTGCGGCTGTCACGCAGGGACTGAAGGACACGCGACCCCGGCCGCGCGGCCGGGGTCGCCCCAACGTACGCAGTGGGCAAAAGCCCGGATCTCGCCGGCGATCACGCTCTAGAGTCAGGCGCATGCTCCCCGTAGACCTGCCGGATGCGGTGCGCGACGCCCTGCTCGCCCCGCTCGTCGACCACCACTGCCACGGGGTACGCCGCGACGACCTCAGCAGGGCCCAGTTCGAGCTGCTGATCGGCGAGTCGCGCACACCCGCCCCGCCGGGAACCACACACTTCGACACCCCGCTCGGCGCGGCCATCCGCCGCTGGTGCGCCCCCGTGCTCGACCTCGAACCGCACGTCGCCCCCGCCGTCTACCTGGGCAGGCGCCAGGAGCTCGGCGCGGGAGAGGTCAACAGGAGGCTGCTGCAGGCCTCAGGGGTGGTCGCCTTCCTCGTCGACACCGGACTGGAGGCCCCCGACCTGCTCTCTGCCGCCGAGATGGGCCGCCACGGCGGCGCCGCGGCCGACGAGATCGTCAGGCTCGAGCAGGTCGAGCAGGACATCGCCGACACCGCGGCGGTCGCCGTCGACTACATGGACAGTCTCGGCGAGGAGCTCGTCGCCAGGGCGGCCCGCGCCGTCGGCCTCAAGTCGATCATCGCCTACCGCTGCGGCCTCGACTTCGACCCCTCCAGACCCAGCAGGGGCTCGGTCATCGCCGCCGCCAACCGCCGCCTGTCCGACCCGCGAGAGCGCCTGGTCGATCCGATCCTGCTGCGCCACCTGCTCTGGACCGCCGTCGACGTGGCCCGCGACCGCGCCCTGCCCATCCAGTTCCACACCGGCTACGGCGACGCCGACCTCGACATGTCGCGCGCCGACCCCGCCCAGATGACCGGCTTCATCCGCGCCCTGCAGCCGCTCGGCATCCCCGTCGTGCTGCTGCACTGCTACCCCTTCCACCGCCAGGCCGCCTACCTCGCCTCGGTCTTCCCGCACGTCTACGTCGACGTCGGCCTCACGCTCACCCACACCGCCGCGGGGTCGGCCAGGATCCTCGACGAGCTGCTCGAACTGGTGCCCTTCCACAAGCAGCTGTTCAGCTCCGACTGCTACGGCCTGGCCGAGGGCTGCCACCTCGGGGCCGTCTACTTCAGGCTCGGCATGGCCGGCGCGCTGGGCAGGCGCGTGGAGTCGGGGGAGTGGAGCGCGGCAGACGCCGCCCGCGTCGCCCACATGGCGGGCTCGGGCAACGCCCGCCGCGTCTACCGGCTTTGACCGCTCCCGCCGGCCTGTTCCGGCCGATTTCAGGGGCGATGCCCCGGCGCCAGCACGGGCTCCGGGGGCAGCCGCTCGGTCACCAGAGACACCTGGACGTCGCAGCGCGGATCGGCGCACTCGCATACGAACGGCCGGGCGGTCGTCTCGGAGGCGTCGGGGCTCCACGGCCGGGCGAAGAAGGCCCGGTACTGCTCGACCACCGCCTCGTTGGCCTCACGCAGCAACCGTGCCCGCTCCTCGGGCCCCCGCGCCAGCGGACCCGCCGCCAGCTCCGCGGCGAAGAAGCGCTCGACCTCGGGTAGCGCGTCCTCCCGCGTGATGACCGCGACACCGGCCCGCTCCACCTCCGCCTCGATCAGCTCGCCGAGGCGAAGGTAGAGCTCGGGCGCCCAGCCGGGCCCGTGCCGCGCCCTCAGCCTGGCCAGCCGTACCTCGGCGGGCGGCACCAGCCACACCGCCCTGCTGCCGGGGGGCAGCATCCCCGGCAGCACCTGCGTGCCCTCGGCCACGGTCAGCGGCGAGGACGGCAGCGCGCGCAGGTCGGCGACGGTCATGGGGCCGCGCTCGGCCTGCAGCCACATGGCCAGGCGCTCCTCCATCGGAGCGGCGGCGCGCTGCGCGGGCGTCAACTCCTCGAACCGCAGCGCGGCCGGATGACCCGCCTTGACGGCCAGGTCGCGATGCGCCCAGGTGCGGGCGTCGGAGTCGTAGCGCCGCAGACCGTGAAGGCGCGCCAGCCTCCTGGCCACGGTTGTCTTCCCCGATCCCGGCGGCCCCCCGATCCACAGCACGTTCACGTCAGGAGAGACTAGCCGGGAGCCGCAGTCAAGGCGCGGTGCGAGGGCCCGTTCTCTGTGACGACGGGCGTACGATGGCGGGCGGCCAGAACGCCGAGCACAAGGGGGATCCACTAAGTGAGCGACGAGCCGCGTTTCCTGAACGACGTCACGGTCGAACTCGTCAAGCACAGCGCGTCCGACACGGATGTGCTCTGGGCCGCCAGGGTGTCGACCGCGGGGGAGCAGTCACTCGAAGAGGTCGGCAAGGATCCCGAGCGGTCCAAGGGGCTGATCAACTATTTGATGCGCGACAGGCACGGCAGCCCGTTCGAGCACAACTCCATGACGTTCTTCGTCAGCGCCCCGATCCTGGTGTTCCGCGAGTTCATGCGTCACCGAGTGGGCTGGTCTTACAACGAGGAGAGTGGCCGCTACAGGGAGCTCCAGCCCGTCTTCTACGTGCCGGGCCATGAGCGCAAGCTCGTCCAGGAGGGCAAGCCGGGCCGCTATGTCTTCGTCGACGGCTCCCCCGAGCAGCACAAGCTCGTCACCGAGGCGATGGAGGGCGCCTACCGGCAGGCGTACGCCGCCTACCAGGAGATGCTGGAGGCGGGCGTTGCTCGCGAGGTGGCCCGCGCCGTCCTGCCCGTGGGTCTGTTCTCCACGATGTACGCCACCTGCAACGCCCGCTCCCTCATGCACTTCCTGTCGCTGCGCACCAAGAACGAGCAGGCCAAGGTGCCCTCCTTCCCGCAGCGGGAGATCGAGATGGTGGCGGAGAAGATGGAGGCCGCCTGGGCCGAGCTCATGCCCCTCACGCACGCCGCCTTCGTCGCCAACGGGCGGGTCGCCCCGTGAAGGTCCTCATCTCCGGCGGGGCCGGATACATCGGCAGCACCGTCGCCTCGGCCTGCCTCGACGCCGGCATCACGCCGGTCGTCCTCGACAGCCTGGTCACCGGGCGCGGGGAGTTCGCGCGGGGGCGCGCCTTCTACGAGGGTGACATCGCCGACGGCGGCCTGATCGACACGATCTTCGCCGAGCATCCCGACATCGAGGCCGTCGTCCACTGCGCGGCGCTCATAGTGGTGCCCGACTCGGTGGCCGACCCCGTCGGCTACTACCGCGCCAACGTGGCCAAGAGCCTCGACTTCGTCGAGCACCTGCTGCGCAACGGCTGCGAAAAAATGATCTTCAGCTCGTCGGCCTCGATCTACGAAGCGGGCGACGACTTCACCGTCGACGAGAGCTCGGGGCTCGCGCCGCAGAGCCCGTACGCGCGGACCAAGGCCGTGTGCGAGGGGATGTTCGCCGACATCAGCGCCACGCAGCCGATCAGGATCCTGTCGCTGCGCTACTTCAACCCGATCGGCGCCGACCCCAAGATGCGCACGGGACTGCAGCTGCGCAGGCCCAGCCACGCGCTCGGCAAGATGATCGAGGCGTGGGAGGAGGGCACGCCGTTCCAGGTCACCGGCACGTCGTGGCCGACCCGCGACGGCTCGGGCATCCGCGACTACATCCACGTGTGGGACCTCGCCACGGCGCACGTGGCGGCCCTCGAGCGGTTCGGCACCTTCACCGAGGACGTCATCAACCTCGGCACCGGCAGGGGAACCACGGTGCGGGAGCTGGTGGACGCCTTCAACGAGGTGGTCGAGCGGCCCATCGAGGTCGTGGAGACGGGGCCGAGGCCCGGTGACGTGGCGGGCGCCTACACCCGCACGGAGCTGGCCAGGCGCCTGCTGGAGTGGGAGCCTCGCCACACGGTGGCCGAGGGCATCAGGCACTCGCTGGAATGGGCCAGGATCCGCCCGGAGATCCTGGGCTGACGGGAGTCCGGGCTCGTTCCCGCGCCGAGGCGGCGTCCTCGCCCGCGGGAACGAGCCGGTGGCCCGCTGCAAAGCGCCTCGGCGGCAGGCGGCAGGGCGCGATATGCGAGGATGGCGGCCGTCCGGTGATCCCGAGCGGATCACGGTCTCGAGGATCGGGGGCCCTGCCATGGTCAGCGTCAGTGTGGAGACCCGGCAACAGACCGAGGAGCGCCTGCGCCAGGTGATCTCCATGGCCGACCTCACCGTGCACGACGGCGTGTGGCACTTCGAGGAGTTCCCCGCCGATCGCCCGCCGGAGCTCACCGAAGACACCCTGGCGGTGGTCCGCGACAGCGAGAGCTGGAGCAGGCTGGTCCCCCTGCCGCGGGACGGCGGAGAGTCCGAACGCTTCGGCGTCTTCTCCTTCCACTTCCCCGCCGACCTCGACAACAGCGGCTTCGTCGGCTGGCTGGCCAGCCACCTCAAGGCCGAGCTGGGAACCGGCGTCTTCGTCATCTGCGGCAGCAACCGTGCGCGCGGTGGCATCTACGACTACTGGGGCTGCCCCGTCGAGCTGCTGCAGGAGGCCGTCGCGGTCGTCGAGGCGCTGCGCGCCGGCTGACGGCCTGCTCGGGGATGGCCGGGATGGCGTCGCCCGGCGGCTTCGAGCGATGACCGTGAAAAGCGATGACCGTGAAAGCCGCATGCCGGGCTGTCCAGGTAGCGTGCGTCCCATGCCCGAGCTGCAGCGCCTCCGCTCCGACCACGCTTCCGCCCTGCTCGCGTTCGAACGGGAGAACAGGGCCTATTTCGCCGCCTCGATCCCCGACCGCGGTGACGCCTACTTCGCCGAGTTCGACGCACGCCACGCCGCCCTGCTGGCCGAGCAGGCCGCAGGGGTGATCCACTTCCACGTGCTCGTGGACGGCGACGGCGTGGTCCTGGGCCGCGTCAACCTGGTCGACGTGGCGGACGGCTCGGCCGAGCTCGGCTACAGGATCGCCAAGAGCGCCTCGGGCCAGGGCCTGGCCACCGCCGCCGTCCGCCAGGTGTGCGCCCTGGCCGCCACCGAGTACGCCCTGACGACGCTGCGAGCGGCGACGACGCTGGACAACCTCGCCTCGCAGGCCGTGCTGGCCCGCACCGGCTTCGTTCCCACCGGCGAGACCGTGCTGGACGGCCGCCCCGCGCTCGAGTACACCCTCGAGCTGAGCCGGTTCGGCGGCTGATTCCGCTCGCCGTCTGCCTCACCCCGCGGTCGTATCGTCACTCGCGGGCCGACCCCGCGGCTCCTTGGACGGCCCGCCCCGCCTCCGCGAGCGGGGCGGTGGCCGGCAGCCTGGCCTCCACCAGGGTGCCGCCACCAGGGCGGGAGGTGACGAAGCAGGAGCCGCCGAGCTCGGCCGCGCGTTCGCGCATCGACGAGGTGCCGACGCCCGCCCTGCAGTCCTGACGCAGGCCCACGCCGTCGTCCTCGACGCTGACCACGAACTGGCCGGCCTCGCGGACCAGGGCGATCCTGACCGACGACGCCCGCGCGTGCCGCCGCACGTTCGTCACCGCCTCCTGCGCGATCCGGTAGGCGGCCACCTCGACGGCCGCGGGCAGGTCGCCCAGCTCGCCGTCCACCACCACCTCGACGGCGGTGCCCTCCTCGTCGGCCCTGGTCAGCGTCGCCTCGGCGAGCTGCCGTACGGCCTGCGCCAGGCCGAGGTCGTCGAGCGCGGGAGGGCGCAGGCCGTACACCAGCTCCCGGATGTCGCCCGTGACCGCCTCCATGCCGCTGTGGAGGTCCTTGAGCAGGTCGTCCGCGGTGCCGGGAGCGCGCTTGATGCTGATGCGGGCGATGTTGATCGTCATGGCCATCGCGCCGAGCGTCTGCCCCAGGCCGTCGTGCAGGTCACGGCGGAGCCTGCGGCGTTCCTCCTCGCGGGCCGCCAGGATGCGCTCACGTGAACGTTGCAGGTCGGCCGCCATGCGCGCGGCATGCGCCACGTCGGCGACATACGGCAGCAGCGTCGCGATGACCCGCTCGTCGTGCGCCGCGGCGAACCTGCGCGCCCCCGGGCGGCCGATCAGCAGGCGTCCGACGGGCTCACCGTGCCAGACCAGGGGGATCTCGCGGGGCGAGGCGCCGACGTCGCCGCTCTCGACGGACAGGCCCCCGCTCACCCGTACGGCCGCGCCGTCCACCGCGAGGCCGTCCCGCACGACCTCGACGACCACGCTCAGGGCCTCGGCCGGGTCCGCGCGCCTGACCTCCTGCGTGAGCCGCTCGGCCAGCAGGCGCGGATCGCCGACGGGGCCGTACATCAGCCTGTCCACCGCCCGCTGCAGGAGGCGGCGCATCGGCTGGAAGAACGCGCCGGCGAACAGCGCCGCGGCCAGCCCCGCCACCTGGTGGTATCCGGCGACCAGCAGGCTCGACACGGCGCCCACGCCGAAGTAGACGCCGCTGACCGCCGCGATCAGGCCGGCGGCCACGAAGGCGCGGCTGACGACCGTGTCGATGCCGAACAGCCGGTAGCGCAGTATCGACACCATGAGCGCGACGGGGATCAGGGCGGTCCAGAAGACGGCGGGCGCCCAGTAGTCGTCGCCGAGCAGCAGGAAGACGATGTAGACGGCGAACGTGACGAGCGGCCAGGCGATCTGGCGGCGCATCGCGGGGTCGGCCCTGCGAAAGCGCGTGGCGAGCGCGATCAGCGCCACGACGACGCACACCTCCATGGCCAGGTAGGCCGCCTCGTAGAGCTGGAGGTGGACGGGCGCGAGCGCCTCGATCTTCAGCGGGTTCGGGATGACCGCGGGGCGGCGCAGCGCGCCGGGCGAGGGCTTCGGACGGACGGCGAGCAGGAAGGCGAGCGTGGCGAACACCGTCATGCTCACCGCCGCATGTACCCGCCACCCGGGCGAGGGCAGCCTGCCGTCCGGCGCGAGCAACGGCACGAGGACCGCGAGGATGCCGCCGCCGAACGCCCACATGGTCCCCGACGCGATGCGGAGCACGCCCGCCGTCTCCATCGACCCCGCGCCCGCCGCCTGGAACATCAACATCCCGGCGAGCACGCTGAGCCCCGCGAACAGCCCGCCCGCGCACATCAGCCAGCCCACGACGAGCCTGGGACGCCGCGCCACGACGAAGGCGCCGACGAGCGGGAAGGCGAGCCCGGCCGCGTGGTCGGGCGTGGCGGGGATGGACGGCCGCCACGCCTCGGGCAGCCGCGCCTGGATCAGTAACGCCACCACGACCGCGACCAGGGACACGACCGCGACACCCCACGCCATGACGCGCGCCAACGCAGCTCCCCGACCGTCCATCCGGGGATTATGTCCGCAATGAGGCAGCGCCCGCCAGCCGGGAGCGCGGGGCGGGACGCTGCCGATCACGGGGGAGCCGCTCGGGGTTCAGGCGCCGATGGCATCGGCCACTCGGCCGCGGTGCAGGCGGGCGGCCTTGGCCATGTTCCAGCCGAGTACCCCGGTGACCTTCCCGTCCCGGTGATAGAGCGCGACGAAGCGGTTCTGCTCGAGATCGCCCTCCACCACGTCCGCCCTGGCGTCTGGGGGGAAGAAGCCGTGTGCCTGGATCTTGGTGTCGTACTGGTCGGTCCAGAAATAGGGCAGGGGAAGGTAGGGCCGGTCCTCGCCGAGGAGGTTGGCCGCCACGATCTGGGCCTGTTCGACGGCGTTGGTCCTGTTCTCCAGCCGCAGCCTGCGATCCAGCTGCTCGTGGTGCCAGGAGGCCAGGTCGCCCACATCAGGCCGCTGACCAGCCGCCGTCCACCGGTACGATCGCTCCGTTGACGAACGAGGCGGCGTCCGAGGCCAGGAAGAGGGCGGCGTCGGCCATCTGCTCCGGCTGCGCCATCCGCTCGCCGAGTGCGAGCACGGGCGCGAGGCGGGCGGCGCCCGCGGGGTCGAAGCTCCCGACGCTCTCCGCTGAGGCGATGCCGGTCAGGGTGGGGCCGGGCAGGATGGCGTTGCAGCGGATGCCGTCCTTGGCGTACGCCCAGGCCACGCTGCGCGTCAGGCCGACGACGCCGTGTTTGGAGGCGGTGTAGGCGGCGCCGGCCGTCCCGCCCCTGATGCCGGCCTCGGAGGCGGTGTTGACGATCGCGCCCCTTCCCTCGCGCAGCATGTGCGGCAGCACCGCGTGGGTGACCAGGAACGTGCCGGTCAGGTTGACCCGGAGCACCCGCTCCCAGAGCGCCACCGGGATGTCGGCGGGCAGGGCCATGGTGTCCATGATCCCGGCGTTGTTGCACAGCACGTCGATCCGGCCGTACGCGCTGATCGCGCTCTCGACCAGCGCGTCCACCGACGCCTCGTCGGAGATGTCGGCGGCGGCCACGATGGCCGCGTCCCCGATCTCGGAGGCGGTCCGCTCCGCGCGTTCGCGGTCGATGTCGCAGACCACGACGCGGGCCCCGGCCTTGGCGAAGGCGAAGGCCATCGCCCTGCCGATTCCGGAGCCCGCGCCCGTGACCAGGCTGACGCGGTCGTCGAAGGCGAAGGTCGTCACGTGTTCGTCCTTTCGGTCGCGGCGCTAAGGCGGCCTGGCCGCGGGCGACGCCCCCGCCCGTGAGGTGCGCCGCGGCTCGGCCGCGGCCCGGGGCGACGTCAGCAACGGACAACCTTGTCCGGTTGCTACTGTAGGCGATGTGCACACTGCGCGTCGACCGAACAGAGGACCAAGCGCCGCGGCGGAGAACCGGGCCGCGCTGATAGCCGCGGCCTGCGAGGTCTTCGCCGGCGCCGGGTACAACGCGCCGCTCAGCATGGTCGCCCGTGCGGCAGGGGTCGGGCAGGGAAGCCTCTACCGGCACTTCCCCGATCGCGTCAGCCTCGCCCTCGCGGTGTTCGAGGACGCCGTGGCCGACCTCGAGGCCCTGGCCGGCGAGCCCGGCTCCACCCTGGCCGACGTCCTCGACCTGATCACCGAGCAGACCATCGCCTCGACCGCGTTCATCGACATGGTCAGCGTGCCCCCGATGGACCCCGATCCTCGCCTCATCCAGGTGCGCGACAGGGTGGCGAGGCTCTTGGCCGGCGCGCTGCCCGAGGCCCGGCGCGCGGGTCGCGTCCGTGAGGACCTCGGCCCCGACGACCTGGTCCTGGCCGTGGGCATGCTCGCCGGCGTGCTCGCCAAGACCCCCGCACCCGACCGGCGTGAGACCGCCGAACGGGTGTGGACGCTGCTCCGCAGGGGACTGGAGCCCTGACCGTGGTCAGCGGAGCGAGGGATGGCGCACGCCGAGCCGCGCCCGGCCATCCGGCGGGGACACGGCCGGGCAGCGGGCGCCAGGGGCAGGGACGACCAGGGATGTCAGATAGCGGTCGATCGTCTCGGTGGTGCAGTCGCTGCGGCCGTAGACGCCGTGGCCCGCGCCCTCGTAGGTGAGGAGCCTGGCCTCGTGGCCGATCTGCTGAGCCGTGCTGACCGCCCACAGGTAGCCCGAGGCCGGGTCGTGGAGCGAGTTGGCCAGCAGGATCGGTGGGGAGCCTTCCACGCGCAGCCTGTGCTGCGGGTTGGGGAGGGGCGTGGGCTGGCCGAGGCAGGAGGCGAGCGCCCCCAGCGCCGCCGGGCTGAATCGCATGTCCCCGGCGAGGGTGGACTGGCGGCCCAGGTGCGCGGCGTACTCGCGGTAGTCGCGGACGGGCAGGTGGAAGTCCTGGCAGTAGACCGCCCGAGGGAAGGGGGACACCGCCCCGTCCTGCTCCGGCCCGGTGAAGGGGGAAGGCGGCTCTTCGCCGGTGTCGATGGCGAGCAGCAGCTCGGCCAGCTCGGCCCAGTTCGGTCCGTAGAACGCGGCGAAGGCCATGTCGGTCAGGTCCCAGCTGGTCATCGGCTCAGCCGACCGGCCGGGCCGGTGCAGTTCGCCGCGGTCGGCCCTGGCGAGCAGGTCCGCCCAGAACGCGCGCACGTCCTTGCCATGCAGTGCGCACCCGGCGGTCCTCGTGCACCAGGCGGCGAACTCGTCGAAGGATCCCTCCGCGTGGAGGGCCGCGGTGTCGAGGTAGGCGGCGGTGCCCAGGCTGTGGTCGAAGTTGCCGTCCAGGGCAAGCGCCCTGACCCGATGAGGGAAGCGTTCGGCGTAGAGCTGGCCGATGAGCGTGCCGTACGAGCCGCCGTAGTAGGTCAGCTTCTCCTCACCCAACGCGGCGCGCAGAGCGTCCAGGTCACGGGCCACACTGAGTGAACTGACGTGGTCGAACAGCGGCCCTGTGCGGGCCCTGCAGTCCTCGCGGAGCCGCCGGTTGTAGGCGAGCCGGGCTTCCAGTTCGGCCTGACTCCCGATGAGCGGGTGCGGGCCCTCGCCCAGCAGCGCGGAGGAGCAGACGACCGGATGGCTGCGGCCCACGCCGCGCGGGTCGAAACCCACGATGTCGAATCTGCTGGTGAGCTCCCCGCTGAAATAGCCGCCGGCCGAGAGTACGAAGTCGACGCCCGAGATGCCAGGCCCGCCGGGGTTGATCACCAGCGAGCCGATCCTGGTCGTACGGCCGGTGGCCTTGCGCCTGGCCAGAGCCAGGTCGATGGAGCCTTCGCCGGGATCGTCCCAGTCGATGGGCACTTTCAGCGCGCCGCACTCGGCGCCGGCGTCCTGGGCGCACGGCGTCCAGATGATCGGCAGCGCGGGGGGCGTGACAGCTCCAGAGGCGCTGAGCGGGAGCAGGGCCGCGATGACGGCCGGGGCGATCGCGAGCAGGACGGATCTTCGCATGTGACTTCAATCGTCGAGGGGCGGATGGAGGAACTCCGGCGGTCGCGGAGCCCGTCACGATCATGAGAGACCGGACATAACGCCCCCGTCACCACCTCCGATCCCGCCGCGACGATGGAGCACCCATGGCATGGCCAAAGCGGTCGACGACCACCGGGCATCTGACAGCTGGGGGCTGACGGGACACACCAAAGAACAGACAATGGGAACAATCGCCAATAAAGGGACTTACGTGACCACATGGATGATCGGGGGACACGCCAATGGTCGACATCGATGTTCCGATCTGGGCCGCCCGTCTGGGAGTCCTGCGCCGAGGGCGGCTGTGGAGTCAGAGAGAGCTCGCGGAACGGCTGTCAGCCGCGGCGGACGAGAGCACGCGGGACCGGTTGCCCGCGCTGGAGACGCTCACCTCGATGATCCGGCTCTGGGAGGCGGGGGAGCGGCGGCCCGACGAGTGGTACGCGGAGCTGCTCTGCCGGGCGTTCGGCGTGGACGAGACCGAGCTGTTCGTCGGCGACGCGGCCGGCACCACCCTGTGGCACTACCTGACCGGCATCCCGCTGGTGCCGGGGATGTTCACCGCCGAGGAGGAGGAATCCACCGGCCGGGCGATCGAGGCGCCTCAGCGGGCCGATGACCGGACGGTCGGCTACTTCAGGGCGATCCTGGACGCCTACACCCGAACCGACCTCCGCCCCGCCGACGCGATCAGCGTCCTGCGGCCTGTCTTCGTGGGCATCGAGGAGTTCCGTCACGATGCCAGTTCGCCCGTCAGACGCGCGTTCCTGCTGCTCGCCACCGAGAACGCGGAGCTGATCAGCCGCCTGCACCACGAGGCAGGAAACCCGGGCAGGGCGCTGGCCTGGTCGGATGAGGCCGTACGCGATGCTCGTGAGGCGGCCGACGCGCTGCTCGAGGCCTACACCCTTGCCCAGAGGGGAGGCCTCTCCGACACCGCCGGTGATCCCGGCGGGCTCGTCGCCCTCGCCGTCGCCGCCCGTGAACGCGCCCACCTCCCCGCGCGGGTGGATGCCCTGTCCCGGCATCATGAGGCGCAGGGCCACGCCCTCGCCGGCAATCTGGACATGTGCCGGCGCCGCCTGGAAGAGTCCGCTCAGTCACTCGCGGAACCGGGGGACGACACGCCCTACCGGTTCGACTGCTCCACCCAGGCCCACGACACCCTGTGCGCGGGGTGTCTGGTCGATCTCGGCCATGCCAGGGACGCGATCGAGATCCTGGAACAGCAGCCACCGAAGGCGCCGCCGACCTATGCCACCGCCTACGCCTTGGCGCGCATGGCCCACGCGTACGCCGACGTTCACGAGTGCGAGCGCTCGGTCGAAACAGCCAGACAGGCCCTCGCCCTGGCCCGGCAGACCGGCGCCCTCCGAGCCCTGCGAGAACTGGCCAAGGTCCACATCCCACCCCAGGAGGCCAGACACACCCGCATCCGCCCGTAGCCACCAGCCACCTGACCTGCCACAGTGGCGCCGCGGAGCTCGTGACGGAGGCCGGCCCGGGGCCGACGAACCACACACCGCCTTCAGCCAAATGATGAAGGAGGACCACCTTCGCTCGGCTTGCCACCGTGACCAGCCCGCAAGGCACTCCTGGTCACGGGCATGGCCGAGCTGTCTCGTCCCAGTGACCAAATCAGGCGCCTAAACCACCCAGATCTACGAGGAAACCTGTCCACCAGAATCCAGCGCATGATGGTCGCCACACGAGTAACCCACTTGAACTGCGATCCTGATCACCGGGGTAAGAACCCCTTGGTCCCTCATGTCCTGTCGAGGGGGCTGGCGATCCTCGGAAGGATCCTCGAGCCTTGACCCAACCCCGCCACCACGACGCCGGGGCCGGGAGGCCCCATGCTGAGGGGAGCTGGGCTCCCCCGGAACACCCGCCCGAAGCCACCCTCGCGCGAAGCGCCCAAAGGCGAAGGCCCATGCAGTCAGGACCCAGCCGAAGCCCGCTGAGGTCAAAGGGCAGGCAGGACGTACACCTCGGCTCCCGGTGGGATCGCGCAGTCGAGGCCGCCCAGCCCCTAGGCGTTCTCCCCGCACACGAACATGTTGATGTGGCTCTTGATCTGCCCGTGGTCGTCCCGTAACCGCCCCTCCAGCGATGGATGAGTCCGCCGCAGCGTGTCGAGGGCGGAGCCCAGGGTGGGCGGTGTGTCGCGGTCGGCCCCCACGGCGAAGACCTTGACCTCGCTCTCACCGCTCACCCAGTGCCGCAGCGCGCTGGGAAGCACGAAGACGACCATCATGGCGGGCTTGGCCATGGGCTAGAGCACCGCCGCCCTGACGGTCAGGACGTCGGGCAGATGGGAGGCCACCTCGCTCCAGGTGTCGCCGCCGTCGCGCGAGCCGTAGACCGAGCCGTCGCGGGTGCCGAAGAAGATGCCCGCGTGCGAGGCGGTCATCGCGTCGCGCAGCACGGAGGCGTAGACAGGCCCCTCGGGCAGGCCCTCGCCGTGCGTCTGCCAGCTCTCGCCCGCGTCGTCGCTGCGGAAGACCTGGTAGCGGTGGCCGACGGGGGTGCGGTCCATGTCGGCGTGCAGCGGCAGGACGTAGAGGGTGTCGGGCCTGTCGGGGTGGACGACGACGGGGAAGCCGAAGTCGGACGGCAGGGAGGAGCCGATGTCGGTCCACGACCCGCCGAAGTCGTCGCTGCGGTAGACGCCGAAGTGGTGCTGCAGGAACAGCCGCTCGGGCCTGGCCGGGTGCAGGCTGACCTTGTGCACGCACTGCCCGAACTCGGGGTACTGCTGGCCCTCGGGCAGGAACGGGGCGCGGATGCCCTGGTTGGCCGCCTCCCAGGACAGGCCGCCGTCGGTGGTGCGGTAGAAGCCGCCCGTGGAGATGGCCACCCCCATGATCTTGGGGTCGGTCGGGTGGTTGAGGATCGTGTGCAGGCACAGGCCGCCGCCGCCCGGCTGCCACTGCGGCCGGTGCGGATGCTCCCACAGCCCCTCGACGAGGGTGTAGGTGATGCCGCCGTCGTCGGAGCGGAACAGTGCGCCCGGCTCGGTGCCGGCCCAGACGACGCCTGGCTCGGACGGCGAGGGCAGGAGCTGCCAGACCTTCTCGAGGGTGGCTCCGGTCTTCTCGGGGAAGGCGATGGGTGGTTTCTGCGCCTCCTGCCAGCTCTTGCCGAGGTCGTCGGAGTACATCACCGAGGGGCCGAAGTGGCCGTACTCGATGCCCGCGAGCAGCCTGGGCCTCTCGCCCCTGGTGTCGATCGCGACGGCGTGCACCCCGACGGTGGAGAACTGGATCGGCTCGACTTCGAACGGGCCGCCGCCGGTGGAGCGGGCGAGGAAGAGCCCCTTGCGGGTGCCGACGGCGAGTAGGGCGTCGCTCATGTTGGTCTCCCTGTCTTGGCTTGCTGGCCATCGTGTCACGCGCTACCGACAACTTCTGGGGAGTGCGGGATTTGCGGGCGTGCGTCGTCCGCTTACGTCCCAGGTAATCGTGATGATTCCCTTTTCCCGCTACCGTTCGGGTTATGGGAGCGCTTGCCGTACAAACTGAGTCATTTGGTGATCTGTTGCGCTCGTGGCGCCAGCGGCGCCGCGTCAGCCAGCTCGATCTGGGAATCGAGGCGGAGGTCTCGGCCCGGCACATCAGCTTTCTCGAGACGGGCCGGGCCAGGCCCAGCAGGGACATGGTGATGAGGCTGTCCGAAGAGCTGGAGATACCGCTGCGGCACCGCAACCGCCTGCTCGTGGCCGCGGGTTACGCGCCCGTCTTTCCCGAGCGCGAGGTGCGCGCGCCGGAGATGGAGGTGGTACGGCAGGCGCTGGACAAGATCCTCGCCGGGCACGAGCCGTACCCCGCGCTGGTGGTGGACGCCGCGTGGGACCTGGTGGCCGCGAACGGCGCGGCCGCGATGTTCATGGAGGGCGCGCCCGCCGAGCTGCTGAAGGAGCCCGTCAACGTGATGCGGCTCTCGCTGCACCCCGAGGCGATGGGCGGGCGGTTGGTCAACCTGCCGGAGGTGCGGGCGCACCTGCTGCACCGTCTGCGCAGGCAGGCGGAGGCCTCGGGCAGCGGGCGCCTGGCCGAGCTGCACGACGAGCTGGCCGGTTACACCTACGAGGGGGTGGACCTGAACGTGGCGCACGTCCCCGGGCCCGCCGACATCCTGCTGCCGCTGCGGATCAGGCAGGGGGACAGGGTGCTGTCGATGTTCACCACGATCGCGACGTTCGGTACCCCGGTGGACGTGACGGTGTCGGAGCTGGCGATCGAGACCTTCTGGCCGAACGACGAGGAGACCGCCGCCGCCTTCCACTGAGCCCTCCTCCCGCGGCCGCGCAGGGGAGGAGGCCGGGGGAGGAGGAAGGGGTCAGCGTTCGCCCTGGACGACGTCGCGGTGGATGCGGGCGAGCGGCACCCCGCTCGCCTGCAGCCGTCCGACCGTCTCGTGCACCATGGCGGGCGGCCCGCAGACGTACACCTCGTGCTCGGCCCAGGAGTGGAAGCGCTGCATCACCTCGGGCAGGTGGCCGCGCATGCCGTCGTAGGAGGGCTGGTGCGAGACCACGGGCAGGACCCGCAGCCAGGGGAAGCGTGACTCCATGCGGATCAGGTCGGGCAGGTCGTAGAGGTCCTCGGCGGTGCGCGCGCCGTACAGCAGGTGGATGTTGGGCCGCCGTCCCGAGGTGATGACGTGGTCGATGATGGCCTTGATCGGGGCGAGGCCCGTGCCGCCCGCCACGCACAGGATGTCCCTGCCGCCGGACTCGTGCGGGATCATCGTCCCGATGGGCGGGCCGAGCATGAGCGTGTCGCCGATGCGCGTGTGCCGCACCAGGGCGGTCGAGACCCAGCCGCCTGGCACGCCTCGCACGTGCAGCCTGATCGTGTTGTCCTCGCGCGGCGCGTTGGCGATGGAGAAGGTCCTCCACACCCTCGGCCAGCGCGCGGTCTGCACGTTGACGTACTGGCCCGCGGTGTACGGCAGGCGCTGGGTCGGCCTGAGCGTGAGCACCGCGATGTCGGTGGTGCGCCGCTCGTGGTCGACGACCTCGGCCAGCCACCACGCGGGTGAGACCCCCGCGTCGCTCTCGGCCGAGTCGATCATGAGGTTGGCGGCGGCGGTGTAGGCCGCCACCCATGCCGCCTCGATCTCGGTGTTCCATATGTCGGCGGCGAAGCGCCTGATGGTGGCCAGCAGGGCGTTGCCGACCGCGGTGTAGTGCTCGGCGATCACACCGTACTTGCGGTGGTCGCGGCCGAGCTGGCCGAGATAGGAGGCGAGGCTGTCGGGACTGTCCAGGCTCCACACCACCCTGGTCAGCGCGCTGAACAGCCGGTCGCGCTGCACGTCCATGGCAGGGGGGAACATCCCCCGCAGGTGCGGGTTCTCGGCGAACAGCCGGCCGTAGAAATAGGCCGCCGCCCTGTCGGCGACGGGTTCGATGACGGAGAAACTCTCTTTGACGAGGCGCGGATTCAACGACATGCCTTTTGACCCCACCCTTTGACCGGAATGTGATTCCGGTCGTGTCGTTCCACCTCCCTGACGGCTCCGGGTTGTGAGCGTACGGCGCGCCCCGGCACGTCCGCGCACTCATCTGGAGTGTTACACCGGCTCCCTGGGGCCACAACCGTTTCACCTCAATACGGTGTTAACCAGAACTATCCGTAATGGGAACGTTATTTTCCGCAATCGAAATTCAGGAGTTAAGGACAGTGAAAGTGAATACGTATCGCATTCGTATTCGCCGGGTGCCGCCGTCCGTCACGTTCGCCCAGGAAGCTTCCCGGCGCCCTGCGACGTGAGGGTGGCGGCATGATCTCTGAGGAGGAAGTGACAGCACTGATACCCGGGAAGGTGACATAACCGAAATCCGGTAGGCCATGATGGAGCGGGAACCTGGTCACCACCTCTGACGCGGGTTGCCCGACCTCCTGCATGCCTCCTGGAGCGCGCATGTCTCGTCCGTTGATCGGTATCACCGCCTATTTCGAGGCCGCCCGATGGGGTGACTGGGTGAGAGAGGCGGTCATCGGGCCGCCCTCCTACGCCAAGGCGGTCGAACGGGCGGGCGGCGCCCCCGTCCTTCTCCCGCCGCTCAATCTGCACGCCGTCGACGACTACGTCCGCGGCCTCAAGGGCATCGTCCTGGCGGGCGGCGTGGAGGTCGGGGCCACGCTCTACGGGGCCGACCAGGACGACAGGGTCGCCGAGCCCCAGCCGCACCGCGACAGGTTCGAGCTCTCGCTGGCCCGCGCGGCCGTCCAGGCCGACGTGCCGATCCTCGCGGTGGCGCGCGGCATGCACGTCCTGAACGTCGCCCAGGGCGGCACGCTCATCCCCTGGCTGCCCGACGTGCTCGACCACGAGCGGCACGGCGCGCAGGGGCAGCCGCACGTCATCCAGGTGAGCGTCTCCAGCAAGCTCGGCAAGGCCATCGGCGACACGATCGAGGTCAACGCCCCGCACCACCAGTCGGTCAAGCGCCTCGGCACCGGGCTGCTGGCCGTGGCATGGGCCGACGACCAGATCGTGGAGGGCGTCGAGTTGCAGGGGCACAGGTTCGGCGTGGGCGTCCAGTGGCATCCTGAGCGCGGCGATGATATGCGGTTGTTCGAGGCACTCGTCGAGGCCGCCCGATACTGATGAGAAATGGTGTGGCTCATGAGTAAGCTCGGATCATGAGCTTGCACCCCCAGGCCAGGGCCTACCTGGAGCTCTACCCCTCCGACCTCGGCGCCGACCTGGCGAGCCTGGGGCCTGCGGAGATAGAGCGGATGCGCGCCATCGACGGCTTGGCGGAGCGGCGCGGCCCGCTGACGCGGCTGCCGTTCGTCCGCGACGCGCTGGCCGACGAGGTGCCGATCAGGGTCTACCGGGCCGACCCCGGCGACCACACCCTGCCGGTGATCGTCTACTTCCATGGCGGCGGCTGGGTGTTCGGCAGCGTCAGGCGCAACGACGCCGTCGGCAGGGACCTGGCGATCAGGACGGGGGCGGTGGTGGTCTCCGTCGACTACCGCCTGGCCCCCGAGCACGCCTTCCCCGCGGCCGCCGACGACGCCTGGACCGTGGTGCGCGACATCTTCGCCCGCCCGGCCTTCTACCAGAGCAACGGCCACGTGGCGGTGATCGGCGACAGCGCGGGAGGCAACCTCGCCGCGGTGGCCGCCTGGCAGGCCCGCGACGCCGGGCTCACCCTCGCCCACCAGGCGCTGCTCTACCCGATCGTCGACGTGGCCATGGACACCCCCAGCTACCGCGAGCACGCCAAGGGCTTCGGCCTCGACGCGGAGGAGATGGCCTGGTTCGTCCAGCAGTACGCCGCCGGAGCCGATCCGCTCGACCCGCGCCTGTCACCGCTGCGCCTGGGCTCGTGCGCGGGCCTGCCGCCCGCGACGGTGGTGAGCGCCGAGTACGACGTGCTGCGCGACGAGGCCGAGGCCTACGCCGCGCGCATGGCAGGCGAGGGCGTGGCCGTCGAGGTGCGCCGCTGGCCCGGCATGGTCCACGGCTTCTTCGGCCTGCCCGGCTTCTTCGACCAGGCCGACGAGGTCCGCGCCTACGTGGCCGACAGGCTCAGGAGGGCGCTGGAGCCGTGACCTACGACAAGCTGAGGCTCGACTGGGCCGCCGAGGGCGTGCGGCGGGTGACGATCAGCGAGCCGCGCAGGCTCAACGCCGTCGACATGGCGGGCCATCGTGAGCTCGCCGAGATCTGGCGCGACCTCGACCGCGACGACGACGTGCGCGTCATCCTGGTCAGGGGAGAGGGCGAGGCCTTCTCCGCGGGCGGCGACCTGTCCATGATCGAGGAGATGACCCGCGACCACGCCACCAGGCTGCGGGTGTTCACCGAGGCCCGCGACATCGTCTACAACGTGCTCAACTGCTCCAAGCCGGTGGTGAGCGCCATCCAGGGCCCCGCCGTCGGCGCCGGCCTGGCGGTGGCGCTGCTGGCCGACATCTCCGTGGCCGGGCGCACCGCCCGCATCATCGACGGCCACACCCGCCTGGGCGTGGCCGCGGGCGACCACGCGGCGATCATCTGGCCGCTGCTGTGCGGCATGGCCAAGGCCAAGTACCACCTGCTGCTGTGCGAGCCGGTCACCGGCGAGCAGGCCGAGCGGATGGGCCTGGTCAGCCTCTGCGTCGACGACTCCGAGGTGCACGACAGGGCGCTCGACATCGCGGTGAGGCTCGCGGCGGGCTCCCAGGAGGCGATCAGGCTGACCAAGTACTCACTCAACAACTGGCTCAGGATGGCGGGCCCGACCTTCGACGCCTCCCTGGCCATGGAGTTCCTCGGTTTCTCCGGCCCCGACGTCCAGGAGGGGGTGCGGGCGCTGCGAGACAAGCGCCCGCCGTCCTTCTAGAAGCTGCGCGGCAGCCCGAGCACCTGGGTGGCCAGGTGGTTCAGCAGCAGTTCCTCTGTCACCGGCGCGATCTTGCCGATCCGCGCGTCGGTGAGCAGCCGCGCCACCGGGTACTCCAGCGAGTAGGCCATCCCGCCGTGCGTTTGGAAGGCCGCGTCCGCCGCCTCCCACGCCGCCTGCGAGGCGGTCAGCTTGGCGATGTTGGCCTCGGTGCCGCACGGCAGCTGCCGGTCGAAGGACCACGCGGCCTTGTACAGCATGAGCCTGGCCAGTTCGATCTTCGCCTTGACCTGGGCGAGAGGGAAGGCGATGGCCTGGTTGGCGCCGATCGGCCGCCCGAACACCTCGCGCTCCTTGGCGTAGCTCACCCCCACCCGCAGCGCCACCTCGGCCCCGCCCAGCGCCGAGGCGGCCAGCAGGATCCGCTCGGGGTTGAGGATGTCCCACAGGACGAGGGCGCCCTGGTCGATCTGGCCGACCACGCTGGAGGCGGGCACGCGCAGGTCGTCGAGGAAGACCATGTTCGAGGGCGTGGTGTTGGCGCCCATCTTGGGGATCGGCCGGAAGGACAGCTGGCCCGCCGCCACCGCCTCGGGCACGTTGACCAGGAAGACGGTCATCCCGTTCGTGCGCGGCTTCGCCTCGGCCGCCGGGATCGTCCTGGTGACGAGCATCATCCAGGTGGCCCGCTGCACCCCCGTGATCCAGATCTTCTGCCCGTTGATCACGTAGTCGTCGCCGTCGCGGCGCGCAGAGGTGGTGATCGCCAGCGAGTTGGAGCCCGCGTCCGGCTCGGTCAGCGCGAAGCACGTCTCGATCTCGCCGGTGGCCAGCCCGGGCAGCAACGCGGCCCGCTGCTCGGCGCTGCCGTGCCTGGCCAGCGTCAGCGCGCCGAAGCCCGGGGTGAGCACGTAGGTGAACGCCGAACCGCCCGCCGCCCCTGAGGCGGCCAGGGTCTCGGTCGCCACCGCCAGCTCCAGCAGGCCCTGCCCGCCGCCGCCGTACTCCTCGGGTACGGCCAGGCCCAGCCATCCGCCCTTGGCCAGCTCCGCCCACACCTCTTCCGGCCAGCGCTTGTCGGCCTCGCAGCGCTGCCAGTAGTCCATGTCGTAGCGCGAGCAGATGTCACCGACGCCCTGCTGGACGGTCAGCGCGCTCTCGGGGAGCGTGAAGTCCACCTCGATCACCCCATTCTCGTTGCGTGCGCAATCGTAGAACGAAGTTCTGTCCAGCCGACAGGGGTCAGCGCGGACGGCGGGCGTGCAGCACGTAGGCGGGCGGGGTGTTGCGCCACACGGTACGGCCCAGCACGACCTCCTCGAAGCGGTCGGCCAGCAGCGCGCGGAAGCGGCGAGCCGAGCCCAGCGGCATCGCGTGGATGTAGGAGAAGGTCGTGAACGCCCCCGACGGGCACAGGGTGGAGGTGACCGCGCCGAGCAGCCGCTCCTGCAACGTCTCGGGGAAAGCCGCCCACGGCAGCCCACTGACCACCACGTCCGCCCTGGTCAGGCCGCGATCGCGGAGCAGGTCGGGCAGGCGGGCCGCGTCGTCCTGCGCCACGTCCACCCGGGGAAAGCGATCGGCGAGCAGGGAGGCCAGCGTGGGGTTCAACTCGATCGCCAGGTGATGGCCACGCCCGTCCAGCCTGCGCTGGATCTCGGCGGTGAACGGCCCGGTGCCGGGGCCCAACTCGACCACGGTCGGCTCGCCGCGCTCGGGCACGGGGGTGCACACCGTCTCCGCCAGCCGCCGTGAGCTGGGCGCCAGGGCTCCGATGGTCGCGGGGGAGCGCATGAACTGGCCGAGGAACAACGTGGTGTCGTTGGGCATGGGACCAACGTTACGACCCCCGCGCAAGCCCGCTCATCCGACTTGCGGCCAGAAAACCGGCCACTTGGAGGATGCGAACTCCTCCATCGGGAGGATCGAGCAGGCGGCGGTCCTCGATACGGTTGTCCCCATGCGATGGCGTGGTGTGGCACCCGACGTGCTGCTTGCCGCCTCTGGAGTGGCCCTCGACCTGCTGATGTCGGGCAAGGCGGGGGCAGGGGCGGCGCCCGACTGGCTGGTCCCCGTCTTCGCCGTCCTGGTCGGCGCGCCGATGGCGTTCGTGCGGCGCCGTCCCGTCCACGTCAGCCTCTATCTGGCCGCGTTGCTGTTGTTCACCGACCAGATCGAGGCCTTCACCTCCAACACCGCGCAGATCCTGCTCTGCGTCGCGATCGGCGCCACCGGCTACCTGCGAGGCTGGCTCGCCACCCTCGTCGCCGTCGTGCCGGGCGCGTTGGCCACCGGCCTCAACATCGCCGACCCCGGCACCGGCTTCACCGGCGCGGCCTGGGTCTACTCCGTCGGCATCCCGCTGCTGCCCGCCCTGGTCGGCCGCTACCTGCGCGGTCCCGCGGGGCGGCTGAAGGAGCCCGAGGTCACCCCCGACGTGCTGCTGGCGGGGGCGGGCGTGGCCGTCGCGGTGCTCGGCACCTGGCCCATGTGGCACACCAGCGAGCAGCCCGCCTGGGTGATCGTCTCGTTCGTGGTGGTCGCGGGGCTGGCCCTGGGTGTGGCCAGGCGGCTGCCCGCGGTGGTGTTCCTGGTCGAGGGGGCGCTGCTGCTCCTGTCCAACCAGGCCTTCTCGGCGGCGACCAGCACCGTCCACGTCCTGCTGCTGATCTCGGTCGGCGTGTTCGCGATGCGGGTGGCCTCCTGGTTCTGGAACCTGGCCGTCTACGTGGCGGCCAGCTTCCTGGCCTCGCTCGTGGTGGTCGGCTCCGAGGGCACTGTCACCGGGCTCAAGGTGGGGCTGATGCTCGTGGTGGTCGCCACCCCGATCGCGATCGGCAGGTACGCGGGCGCCAGGCAGTCGGCCGCGGAAGCCGAGCGGCTGCGGGTGCGCGAGTCCGAGCGGCTGGCCATCGCCCAGTTGCGCGCCGACCAGCTGGCCGAGCGCGAGCGCATCGCCCGCGAGGTCCACGACATCGTCGCCCACCACGTCGGGGCGATGGTGCTGCGGGCCGGCGCCGCCCGCTACGCCGCCCCCGACGGTCCCGTCGCCGACGCGCTGGCCGATATCAAGGAGACGGGCCACCAGGTGCTCGAGGACCTGCGCGGCCTGCTCGACGTGCTGCGCGACCCCGGCGGCGACGCCGCGCTGCTGGCCGACCCCGCCGACGTGGTCACCGAGTCCGCCGAGCGGATGATCGCCGCGGGGCTGCTGGTCGACCTCGACGTCGACCCCGCGCTCGGCGAGGCGCCGCTGGTGGCCAGGGCCTCGGCCGCCCGCATCGTGCAGGAGGGACTGACCAACGTGCTCAAGCACGCGGGGCCGGGCACCGCCGTACGGGTGGGGCTGGCCGCGGGTGACGGGGAGCTCCTCGTCGAGGTGTCCAACGGCCGCCCGCCCACGGTGCGCGAGCCGCTGCCGTCCTCGGGGCAGGGACTGGCGGGCATGCGTGAGCGCGCCAAGGCGCTGGGCGGCACGCTGAGCGCGGGACCCGACGGCGGCGGCTGGCGGCTGTCGGTGACCCTTCCCTATCCGAAGACCAAGGTGACGACGTGATCCGAGTGGTGGTGGCCGACGACCAGGCGCTGGTCAGAGCCGGCGTGCGCATGCTGCTGCAGGCGGCGGGCGACATGGAGGTCGTCGGGGAGGCCGAGGACGGCGCGGAGGCGGTGCGCCTGGCCGAACACCACAGGCCGGACGTGGTGCTCATGGACCTGCGCATGCCCAGGGTCGACGGCCTCGAGGCGATCAAGCGCATCCTGGGCTCGCAGCCGGGCGCCAAGATCGTGGTCCTCACCACCTTCGCCGACGACGCCAACGTCTACGCGGCCCTGCGCGTCGGAGCGCTGGGCTTCCTGGTCAAGGACGACGAGCCGGAGCGCATGGTCGATGCCGTGCGAAGGGCGGCTTCGGGCGAGCAGCTGCTGGCCCCCTCGGTGCTGCGCAGGGTGGTCGAGCGGGCGCTGGCCGCCGAGCAGCAGGCCACACCCGCGCCCGTCGGGCTCACCGAGCGGGAGCTCGAGGTGCTCGCCCTGGTCGGCACCGGCCTGTCCAACGCCGAGATCGCCGACAGGCTGCACGTCGGCGTCACCACGGTCAAGACCCACGTCGGCTCGGCGATGGACAAGCTCGGCCTGCGCAACCGCATCCAGGCCGCCGTCGTCGCGCACCGCATCGGGCTGGTCGACGCCGCCTTCCGCCCCGTGCGGCATCCGCCGCGGGGCTGACCGGGGCATCACCCGGCAGGCTGACGACCGCCGGGTGCCCGCGCCGTCACGATGTGGTCCTCACCTCTCCAGGAAGGACCACCTCATGCACGACGTGACCTCAGCCACGTCTGTCTCCCCTGTCTCCTCAGGGCTGCTCTACACCCTGCGCGTCCTCGTGCTCGCCCACGCGGTCTCGCTGCTCGTCGCGGCCATGTTCGCGGGCCAGGCGCTGGTCTTCACCGACACCGGCATCGTCGCCGATCTCGGGGTCGCCGAGACCCACGTCATGATCGGCATGGTCTCCCACCTGATCGGCCTGCTCCAGATCGTCGCCGCCGTCCTGTACTGGCGTCCGGGCAGGGGCGCGGGCTGGCCCGCGCTCGCCAGCCTCGCGCTGTTCGTGCTCGGCATCGCCCAGCACTTCCTGCTGGCCATCGGCCTGGGCGCGCACGTGCCCAACGGCGTGCTCATGTTCGGCCTGCTGGCCCTGACCACGGTCTGGGCCTGGTCGCCCTCGGCCTCACGCCGGCGCTAGGCTTTCGGCTATGTTCGTGAAGATCTGCGGGCTGAGCGAGCCCGAGCACGTCGAGGTGGCCGTCGAGGCCGGCGCCGACGCGATCGGGCTCGTCATGACCGCCAGCCCGCGCAGGGTCACCCCGTCGCGGGCCGCGGAGCTGGCCGCGCTGGCACCCTCTCACGTGCTGACCGTGGGCGTCTTCATGGGCGAGCCGGTGGAAGAGGTACGGCAGGCGGCCCAGGCCGCGGGGGTCGGAGCCGTCCAGCTGCACGGCAGGCACCCGCACGCCGACTTCACCGCGTTGAAGGATCTCGGCCTCACCCTCGTGCGCGCCGTGGCGGCCGACGCCGACCTGCGCACCGGAGCCTTCGACGAGGACCTGCTGATCGTCGACGCGCCCAGGGCGGGCGCGGGCGAGCCGTGGGACTGGACGGCCGTGCGGGGCAGGCCGTCGGGGAACTGGCTGCTGGCGGGCGGCCTCGACCCCGGCAACGTACGGCAGGCGATCGAGGCCGCGCGGCCGTGGGGCGTGGACGTCTCGAGCGGCGTCGAGGTGGCCAGGGGCGTGAAGGACTCCGCCCTCATCCGCTCCTTCCTCAGGGCGGCCCGCTCCTAGACTTCGGTCTGTCCCCGCTCCTCTCACGGAAGCGGCGGTCTGTCGGTCAGCTGCACGTAGACCTCGCCGCCCCCGGCCACGAACTCCTCCGACTTGGCGCGCATGCCCTCCGCCGCCCGCAGGTCGTGCGAGATGCGCATCGAGCAGAACTTCGGCCCGCACATGCTGCAGAAGTGCGCCGTCTTCGCGGGCGCGGCGGGCAGCGTCTCGTCGTGGAAGGAGCGGGCGGTGCCGGGGTCGAGGGACAGCTCGAACTGGTCCTCCCACCTGAACTCGAAGCGCGCCTCCGACAGCGCGTCGTCCCACTCCTGGGCCTTCGGGTGCCCCTTGGCGAGGTCGGCGGCGTGCGCGGCGATCTTGTAGGTGATGACGCCGGTCTTGACGTCCTCCCTGTCGGGCAGCCCCAGGTGCTCCTTCGGCGTGACGTAGCAGAGCATGGCGGTGCCGTACCAGCCGATCATGGCCGCGCCGATCCCCGAGGTGATGTGGTCGTAGCCCGGTGCGATGTCGGTGACGAGGGGGCCGAGGGTGTAGAAGGGGGCGTCGTCGCAGAGCTCGCGCTGCAGGTCGACGTTCTCCTTGATCTTGTGCATGGGCACGTGGCCAGGGCCCTCGACCATGACCTGGACGTCGCGGGAGCGCGCGATCCCGGTGAGCTCGCCCAGCGTGCGCAGCTCGGCGAACTGGGCCTCGTCGTTGGCGTCGGCGATCGAGCCGGGGCGCAGGCCGTCGCCGAGGGAGAAGGCGACGTCGTAGGAGGCGAGGATCTCGCACATCTCCTCGAAGTTCTCGTACAGGAAGTTCTCGCGGTGGTGGGCCAGGCACCACGCCGCCATGATCGAGCCGCCGCGCGAGACGATGCCGGTCTTGCGGCCGACGGTGAGGGGGACATAGGACAGACGCACGCCCGCGTGGACGGTCACGTAGTCGACGCCCTGCTCGCACTGCTCGATCAGGGTGTCGCGGTAGACCTCCCACGACAGGTCGGGCGCGACCCCGCCGACCTTCTCCAGCGCCTGGTAGAGCGGCACGGTGCCGATGGGCACGGGTGAGTTGCGGATGATCCACTCGCGGGTGGTGTGGATGTCACGACCCGTCGAGAGGTCCATGACGGTGTCGGCGCCCCAGCGGATGGCCCAGGTCATCTTCTCCACCTCCTCCTCGATGGAGGAGGAGACGGCGGAGTTGCCGATATTGGCGTTGATCTTGACGAGGAAGTTGCGGCCGATGATCATCGGCTCGCTCTCGGGATGGTTGACGTTGGCCGGGATGATCGCCCTGCCCGCGGCCACCTCGGCGCGGACGAACTCGGCCTCGACGCCCTCCCTTACGGCGACGAACTCCATCTCCTTCGTCACGACGCCCCTGCGGGCGTAGGCGAGCTGGGTGACGGGCCCGCCCGCCGCCCTGAGCGGCTGGCGCCGCGCGCCCAGGCGGGGCACGGCCTGGCCGCGCTTCCACGAGGCCTGGTCGCGGTAGCCGTCGTCGAGCGGCTTGACCTGGCGGCCGCCGTACCCGACGACGTCGGCGCGATCGAGGATCCACTGCTCGCGCAGGGGGCTCAGGCCGCGCGTGACGTCGGTCTCGACGGCAGGGTCGGTGTAGGGGCCCGAGGTGTCGTAGACGGTGAACACGGTGCCGTCGCTCAGTCCGATCTCCCGCATGGGGACCCTGAGCTCGCCCTGGTAGGTCTTGGAAAAGCGCGCGCCACTCATCGCGCAAACTCCCTTCGCCGGCATTACCCGGAGCAGGTTCTGGCGGTCGGCGGCTGGTCAGCCGTCCTCTCAGCCCGGTCCGCACCGGGCTCCCGCGTTGGTCGGCGCCACCGTAACCCGATCACCCGGGTGTCGCGCAAGCCCCTGCCGCCCGCGGGCGGCCGAACCCGCGCGGAAACAGCGGGCGGGCGGCTCAGCGTGCGCAGGTGGGTGACGCAGTAGGGTCGGCAGCGTGAGTGAAACTTCCGCCGAGGACCGAATCTGGACGGTTCCGAACCTGCTGAGCTTCCTGCGTCTGCTCGGCGTCCCCGTGTTCCTCTGGCTGGTTCTCGGGCCCAAGGCGGACGGCTGGGCGATCGCGCTGCTCATGGTCGCGGGGTTCACCGACTGGCTCGACGGCAAGATCGCCCGCGCGTGGAACCAGACCAGCAGGCTCGGCCGTCTCATCGACCCCGCCGCCGACAAGCTCTACGTCTTCGCCACCCTGCTCGGCCTGCTGCTGCGCGAGGTCATCCCATGGTGGCTGGTCGCGATCATCCTGGGCCGCGAGATCTTCGTCGGATGTTTCTTCCCCGTGCTCCGCAAGTACGGCTACAAGGCACTGCCCGTGCATTTCCTCGGCAAGGCCGCCATGGCCAATCTGATGTACGCCTT
This sequence comes from Nonomuraea recticatena, assembly GCF_039533245.1. Lineage (NCBI taxonomy): Bacteria > Bacillati > Actinomycetota > Actinomycetes > Streptosporangiales > Streptosporangiaceae > Nonomuraea > Nonomuraea recticatena. The sequence goes on from NZ_BAAATE010000012.1 coordinate 166,493, forward strand.
CCCCCTCCTCTTCCTGGCCTCGCACACCGGAGCCTGGTATGCCGATATTGCAAGGATTATCGGATGGGCGTTCGCCATCTGGGGAACGGGCCTGTACTGGTGGGCAGGACTGCTGTATGTGGTACAGGTGCGCCAACTCGTAACCGCTGCGAAGAAGGAGTGATCGAGTGAAGGCGGTCGTCATGGCAGGCGGGGAGGGGACTCGGCTGCGGCCGATGACCGCGAACCAGCCCAAACCCCTGCTCCCCGTGGTCAACCGCCCGATCATGGAACACGTCCTCCGCCTGCTGAAACGCCACGGGTTGACCGAGACCGTCGTCACCGTCCAGTTCCTCGCCGCGCTGGTGCGCAGCTACTTCGGCGACGGCGACGAACTGGGCATGCGCCTGCACTACGCCACCGAAGACCTTCCCCTCGGCACGGCGGGCAGCGTCAAGAACGCGGCCGACAAACTCCGCGATGATCGTTTTCTCGTTATTTCCGGTGACGCCCTGACCGATATCGACTTATCGGACATGATCAGGTTTCACCGCGAGAATTCCGCCCTCGTCACGATCGGGCTGACCCGCGTCCCCAACCCACTCGAGTTCGGCATCATCATCGTTGACGACCAGGGCAGGGTGCAGCGCTTCCTGGAGAAGCCCACCTGGGGCCAGGTCTTCTCCGACACCGTCAACACCGGCATCTACGTGATGGAGCCCGAGGTCCTCGACGAGGTCGCCGCCGGCGAGGCCGTCGACTGGTCCTCCGACATCTTCCCCCGCCTGCTCAAGCGCGGCGCGCCCATCTACGGCTACGTCTCCGACTGCTACTGGGAGGACGTCGGCACCCACGAGAGCTACATGAAGGCCCAGGCCGACGCGCTGTCCGGACGCGTCGACCTCGACATCGGCGGCTTCGAGATGTCGCCGGGCATCTGGGTCGGCGAGGGCGCGGCGGTCGACCCCGACGCCGTGCTCAAGGGCCCCCTGCTGATCGGCGACTACGTCAAGATCGAGGCGGGCGCCGAGCTTCGTGAGTACACCGTGCTCGGCAGCAACGCCGTGGTGCGTGAGGGCGCCTTCCTGCACCGCGCCGTCGTCCACGACAACGTCTACATCGGCCCGGGGGTGAACCTGCGCGGCTGCGTCATCGGCAAGAACACCGACCTGATGACCGGCGCCAGGATCGAGGAGAACGCCGTCGTCGGCGACGAGTGCGTCATCGAGGCCGAGGCCTACGTCTCCAGCGGCGTCAAGGTCTACCCCTTCAAGACCGTCGAGGCGGGCGCGGTCGTCAACACCAGCGTCATCTGGGAGTCGCGCGGCCAGCGCAGCCTGTTCGGCCCGCGCGGCGTCAGCGGCCTGGTCAACGTCGAGATCACCCCGGAGCTGTGCGTACGGCTGGCCAGCGCCTACGCCACCACCCTGAAGAAGGGCGACACGGTCATCACCTCGCGCGACTCCTCCCGCGCGGCCAGAGCGCTCAAGCGCGCCGTCATCAGCGCGCTGACGGCGGGCGCCATCGACGTGCTCGACCTGGAGGCCATGCCGCTGCCCGTGGCCCGCTTCCACACCTCCCGAAGGCCCGCCAGCGGCGGCATCGCCCTGCGCACCACCTCGGGGGACCCGCAGAGCGTCGACATCGTCTTCATGGACTCCAGGGGCGCCGACCTGTCCCCGGCCAGCCAGCGCAAGCTGGAGCGCGTCTTCTCCCGTCAGGAGTTCCGCAGGGCCTTCCCCGGCGAGATCGGCGAGCTGAGCTTCCCCGCGAGGGCGGTCGAGGACTACGCCCAGGAACTTCTGCGATACGTGGACATGACCGGCGTCAACGACATGAAGGTGGTCGTCGACTGCGCGGGCGGCACCTCCTCGCTGGTCCTGCCCACCCTGCTGGGCCGCCTCGGCGTGGAGGTGCTGACCGTCAACGCCCGCCTCGACTCCGCCTCGCCCACCGAGACGCTCGCCGAGCGCCGCCGCGACCTGCAGCGCCTGTCCGAGCTCGTCGGCTCCTCGCGCGCCTCCTTCGGCGTGCGCTTCGACCCTGTGGGCGAGCGCATCGCCCTGGTCGACGAGATGGGCCAGCTCATCAGCGAGGAGCGGGCGCTGCTGGTGGTGCTCGACCTGGTCGCCGCCGAGCGACGCAGGGGCAGGGTGGCGCTGCCCGTCACGACCACCAGGGTGGCCGAACAGGTCTGCCGCTTCCACGGGGTCCAGGTGGAGTGGACCTCCACCTCCCTCGACGCGCTCACCACCGCCGCCGCCAGGCCGTACATGATCTTCGCGGGCGACGGCAGGGGCGGCTTCATCGTGCCGGAGTTCGGGCCCACGGTCGACGGCCTGGCCGTCTTCCTGCGCCTGCTCGGCCTCGTGGCCCGCACGCGGCTGACGCTCAGCCAGATCGACGCGAGGATCCCCGAGGCCAAGCTGCTCAAGCGGACGGTCCCGACGCCGTGGGCGACCAAGGGGGCGGTGATGCGCTCGGTGATCGAGGCCGCGGAGGGCTTCCGCCTCGACACCACCGACGGCGTGCGCGTGGTCGGCGAGGACGGGCGCTGGGCGCTGATCCTGCCGGCTGCCTCCGAGCCCGCCACCGACCTGTGGGCCGAGGCCCACGACTTCGACACCGCCCAGGCCTTTTTGGACAGGTGGGCGCGGATCGTGGAGAGGGCGGCGGGAACGTGACAACTCAGATGGCGCGGCGGCATGGACCTTGAGGGCGGCTCGGCGGTAACTTTGTCACCGTCCGAACCTGTCGTGCAGCCTCTCGCCTTGACCTTTGCCGCTGATCAGCGTAAGTTGCGGCATTCGCAAACGTGAACGAGCGAAGAGGCGAGGGGCGCCCTGATCAACCGTCGCCGCGTCTTCGCGGTAGGAGGCCGAGCCGATCGATGCCGAGCGTCTACTGTACGCAGTGCGGTCATGCCAACCCCGAGGATGCCCGTTTCTGCTCCCGGTGTGGGTCGCCGCTGACCAGACATGAGGTCGCCGGAGACACCACCTCGACGATCTCCGTCGCGGGAATCGAGGCGTATGAGGCGGAGACGGCAGACGCTCTCCTCGCCGAGCGGGCCGCGGTCGAGCAGCTGCCCCCTGGCGCGGCGCTGCTCGTCGTCACGAGGGGGCCCAACGCGGGCAGCCGCTTCCGCCTCGACCGTGACCTGACCACCACGGGCCGCCATCCCGAGAGCGACATCTTCCTCGACGACATCACCGTCTCCAGGCGGCACGTGGAGTTCTACCGCCACCCCGGCGGCGCCTTCACCGTCCGCGACGTCGGCAGCCTCAACGGCACCTACGTCAACAGGGAGCGCATCGAGGAGGTTCCCCTCCACAGCGGCGACGAGGTGCAGATCGGCAAGTTCCGCCTCGTCTTCCTCACGCGGGGCGCATGAGTCCCCAGGCGGCGCGCTCGCACATGAGCATCGGGGAGGTGCTCGCCCTGCTGCAGGGCGAGTTCCCCGACGTCACCGTCTCCAAGATCCGCTTCTTGGAGAGCGAGGGGCTGATCGAGCCCGAACGCAGCCCCTCGGGGTTTCGCAAGTTCACCTACATGCACGTCGAGCAGCTGCGCTTCATCCTCACCGAGCAGCGCGACCACTACCTGCCGCTGCGCGTCATCAAGGACAAGATGGCCGAGGAGCTCGGCCGTCCGCGCGCGGTGCCGGAGGTCAAGGAGGTGCGGCTCAGCCGCGCCGAGCTGCTCGAGGCCAGCGGCCTCGACGAGGAGGCGCTCACCGAGCTCGAGGACTACGGCCTGCTCGCGCCCGTCGCGCGTCGCTACGACGAGGACGCGCTGAAGATCGCGCGCAGCGTCGGCGCCCTGGCCAAGTACGGCCTGCACGCCAGGCACCTGCGCGCGGTCAAGGCCGCGGCCGAGCGCGAGGCCGGCCTGGTCGAGCAGAGCGTGGCCCCCATCCTCAAGCGCCGCGCCCCCGGCGCCATCGGCGAGGCCGACGAGGTGGCGCGCGAGCTCTCCGGCCGGCTGCTCGAGCTGCACGCGGCCCTGCTGCGCGGCTCGGTCCGCTCCGTCCTGGGCGGCTGACCTCCGCGCTTCCCGCCGGCCGGCCTGGGCGCCGCCTGGGGCCGGACCTCAGCGCTCGCCCGCTCGCCCTCGCCCCCTCGCACCGGCCGGGTGCCGGACGGAGCCCCCGATCCCGTGGAGCGGGCTGACCTGGCGAGGAAGGCGAGGTAGGTTGTCGGCGACGCCATGGGGCAGGGGACATTCCACGCCCTCCGGGTGTTACGTTGAATTGCGGAAGAGCGGCCAAACTATTGCGGAGCCCCCTGGGGTCACCGGTCAGTGAATTCGGAGCAGCCCGTGTTGCAGATGGAGGTAGTGGGCGTTCGTGTAGAAATGCCCACAAATCAGCCGATCGTTCTGCTCAAGGAGGCGCAAGGGGAGAGGTTTCTCCCGATCTGGATTGGTATGACCGAAGCCACGGCCATCGCGCTCGCGCAGGCGGAGGAGCCGCCGCCGAGGCCGTTGACGCACGACCTGTTCCGCGACGTGCTGAGCGCGCTCGGGGTCGGCCTGCGCGCGGTCAACATCGTCGCTCTGCGTGACGGCATCTTCTTCGCCGACCTGGTCTTCTCCAACGGCGTGGAGGTCTCGGCGCGTCCTTCCGACTCCATCGCCCTGGCGCTGCGCACGGGTGCGCGGATCTTCGCCAGCGAGGAGGTCGTCCAGGAGGCCGGGGTGATCATCCCTGATGACCAGGAGGATGAGGTGGAGAAGTTCAGGGAGTTCCTTGACACCATCACGCCCGAGGACTTCGGGCGGGCTGGGTAGGACTCCCTTTGTGAGCGCCCGAACCCTTGGCCAACACCTGGGGTCGGCATTTCACTGCATTTACGCTTCACGACGCGCCGAGCCGGATCGTTGACTGCGGATGGTCACGGTCCTACGGTGCAAGTGAAACCTGTGGTTGTTATTGACGAACCCCCAGATCAGACCACGGGATGAGAGAAAGCCGGAGGTCCGCGTGGCGGTCAGCAGCGGCGAGGGAAAGACGGCCGGCCAGGAAGACCCGGTGCGGCGCGAGAGTGCGCGCCAGCGTGCCGGGGAGCAGGGCCTGCTCTTCGACGAGCAGCCCGCGACTCTGCCTGGCGACATCGGCTATCGCGGCCCCACGGCCTGCGCGGCGGCCGGCATCACCTACAGGCAGTTGGACTATTGGGCCCGCACCGGACTGGTGGAGCCCACGATAAGAGCCGCGCAGGGCTCGGGCTCCCAACGCCTCTACAGTTTCCGCGACATCCTGGTGCTCAAGGTGGTCAAACGCCTCCTCGACACCGGTGTGTCGCTGCAGCAGATCCGCACCGCCGTCCAGCACCTGCGCGACAGGGGCGTCGGCGACCTGAGCAGGATCACGCTGATGAGCGATGGAGTGAGCGTCTACGAGTGCACGTCGCCCGACGAGGTCATCGACCTGCTGCAGGGCGGTCAGGGAGTGTTCGGGATCGCGCTCGGCAGGGTCTGGCGCGAGGTCGAGGGATCGCTCGCGGAGCTGCCGGGGGAACGGGCGGCGGTCGAGGACAACGTCCCGGCCGACCACCCCGCTGACGAGCTGGCCCAGCGCAGGAGGGCCCGGAGACTGGGCTGATGCGCCATCGCTGGTAGCCTGGAGATGCTGACGACCCCGTGCGGGAGAGTCCCCGGGAAAGCCGGGGCGCCGAAGGAGCAAACCTCCCCGGAATCTCTCAGGCACCCTGTACCGCTCGGGTGAGGCAACTCTGGAAAGCAGCGCGCCAGCCAGGCGTGTCTCACCGACGGTGCAAGTCCGCGTCCGCGCGGGCGAACCTCTCAGGTTGATGACAGAGGGGGAGATCCGGCATACGCCCGTGCTCTCCACCAGCCTTGGGAGGCAGTTCCATGACCGAGCCCCTCAGCGACCTCGCTGCGCCGCCTTTCGCGACCCGTCACATCGGGCCCTCCGACGCCGAGCAGGCCAGGATGCTGGAGGCGGTCGGCTTCGAATCGGTCGCCGACCTGGTGGCGGTGGCGGTGCCCGAGGCCATCAGGGCCAAGGATCAGCTCAGGTTGCCCGCCGCGGCGAGCGAGACCGAGGTGATCACCGAGCTGCGCGCGCTCGCCGACCGCAACCGGGTGCTGACCTCGATGATCGGCCTTGGCTACTACGACACGATCACGCCCGCCGTGATCCGCCGCAACCTGCTGGAGAACCCGGGCTGGTACACCGCCTACACGCCCTACCAGCCCGAGATCTCGCAGGGCCGCCTCGAGGCGCTGCTCAACTTCCAGACCGTCGTCTCCGACCTGACGGGCCTCGACGTGGCCGGCGCCTCCCTGCTGGACGAGGCCACCGCCGCCGCCGAGGCGATGACGCTGGCGCGTAGGGCCGGCAGGTCCAAGAGCGACGTCTTCGTCGTCGACGCCGACGCGCTGCCGCAGACCAAGGCGGTGCTGGCCACCCGCGCCGAGCCGCTGGGCATCTCGCTCGTCGAGAGCGACCTGGAGGGCGAGCTGCCCGAGTGCTTCGGTGTGCTGGTGCAGTACCCCGGCGCGTCTGGCCGCCTGCGCGACTTCCGCGCCGTGGCCGAGCGGGCGCACGCCGGCGGAGCCCTGGTGGTCGCCGCCGCCGACCTGCTGTCGCTGACCCTCGTCACCGCCCCTGGAGAGCTGGGCGCCGACATCGCGATCGGCTCCTCGCAGCGCTTCGGCGTGCCGTTCGGCTTCGGCGGGCCGCACGCCGCCTACATGTCGGTCCGCGAGGGCCTGCAGCGGCAGATGCCCGGCCGCCTGGTGGGCGTCTCTGTCGACGCCGACGGCGACCCCGCCTACCGGCTGGCCCTGCAGACCCGCGAGCAGCACATCCGCCGCGAGAAGGCCACCAGCAACATCTGCACCGCCCAGGTGCTGCTCGCGGTCATCGCGGGCATGTACGCCGTCTACCACGGCCCCGAGGGGCTGCGCCGCATCGCCAGGCGCACCCACCGCATGGCCGTCACGCTCGCGCAGACGCTGCGCGCCGGCCGGGTCGAGGTCGTCCACGACGACTTCTTCGACACCGTGCTCGCCCGCGTGCCCGGCAGGGCCGCCCAGGTCGTGGCCGCCGCCGCCGAGCGCGGCGTCAACCTCTGGCAGGCCGACGCCGACCACGTCTCGATCGCCTGCGACGAGAAGACCACGCTGGCCCACCTGGAGCAGGTCGCCGCCGCCTTCGGCGTGAGCGTCTCGCTGACCGACCTGGCCGCCGAGGACGGCCTGCCCGAGGCGCTGACGCGCGAGAGCGACTACCTCACCCACCCGGTCTTCCACACCCACCACTCCGAGACCTCGATGCTGCGCTACCTGCGCAGGCTCCAGGACAAGGACATCGCGCTCGACAGGTCGATGATCCCGCTCGGCTCCTGCACGATGAAGCTCAACGCCACCACCGAGATGGAGCCCATCACCTGGCCCGAGTTCGCGGGCATCCACCCCTACGCCCCGATCGAGCAGGCGGGCGGCTACGTCGAGCTGGTCGAGACCCTCGAGGGCTGGCTGGCCGAGGTGACCGGTTACGACGCCGTCTCCATCCAGCCCAACGCGGGCTCGCAGGGCGAGTTCGCCGGGCTGCTGGCCATCCGCGCCTACCACAGGGCCAACGGCGACACCCACCGCGACGTCTGCCTCATCCCCTCCTCCGCGCACGGCACCAACGCCGCCAGCGCCGTCATGGCGGGCATGCGGGTCGTGGTCGTGGCCTGCGACGACAACGGCAACGTCGACATGGACGACCTCGACGCCAAGATCGCCAAGCACGCCGAGCAGCTCGCCGCGATCATGGTGACCTACCCGTCCACGCACGGCGTGTACGAGGAGACGATCACCGAGGTCTGCGCCAAGGTCCACGCGGCGGGCGGCCAGGTCTACGTCGACGGCGCCAACCTCAACGCGCTGGTCGGCCTCGCCAAGCCGGGCGAGTTCGGCGCCGACGTCTCGCACCTCAACCTGCACAAGACCTTCTGCATCCCGCACGGCGGCGGCGGCCCCGGCGTGGGCCCCGTGGCGGTCCGCGGCCACCTGGCCGCCTTCCTGCCCGGTCACCCGCTGGCGCAGGGCTCGCCCGTGGGCCCCGTCTCGGCGGCGCCGTACGGCTCGGCGGGCATCCTGCCGATCTCCTGGGCCTACGTCAGGATGATGGGGGGCGAGGGCCTCAAGGCCGCCACCGAGCAGGCCATCCTGTCGGCCAACTACCTCGCGCGCCGCCTGGCCCCGCACTACCCGGTCCTCTACACCGGCCGCGGCGGCCTGGTCGCCCACGAGTGCATCATCGACCTGCGCCAGATCACCAAGGAGACCGGGGTCAGCGTCGACGACGTCGCCAAGCGGCTCATCGACTACGGCTTCCACGCGCCGACCATGTCCTTCCCCGTGGCGGGCACGCTCATGATCGAACCGACCGAGAGCGAGGACCTGGCCGAGCTCGACCGGTTCGTCGAGGCGATGGTCGCCATCCGCGGCGAGATCGCCAAGGTGGCCGACGGCTCGTACGACAAGAGCGACAACCCGCTGCGCAACGCCCCGCACACCGCGGAGTCGCTGGTGGCCGACGAGTGGGCGCACCCCTACACCAGGACCGAGGCGGCCTACCCCGTGCAGGACCTGAGGGATGGCAAGTACTTCTCGCCGGTGCGGCGGATCGACCAGGCCTACGGGGACCGCAACCTCGTGTGCTCCTGCCCGCCCCTGTCGGCCTACGAGGACTGACCACCCCTTCGGACGTGCGGTTTCCCCTACGGGAGGCCGCACGTTCGGCTTCGCAGGGTCGGGCGGTGGCCAACAGCCGCACTCAGGATGGTCATGTCAGGCGACGCGGCGGCGCGAAATCGTTAGGCTCGGCGTTGATCGCCGTCGAAGGAGCCTTCTTGACGTCCCCCGAACTCGACACCGAGCTGCACACCGGCCCGCTCGAACAGGCCCGTCGTCTCGCCGAGAGCGGCGATCTCGAGGCCGCCGCCGAGATCTTCGCCCAACTGGCCGCCGACCCCGAGGGGCACGACAGGGCGCAGGCGGCCGTGGGTCTCGCCGTGGTCCTGGAGGAGCGAGGCGATCTCGAGGGCGCCAGGTCGGCGGCGCGTACGGCCCTGGCCACCGGCCATCCCGAGTACGCCGCGCAGGCCGCCTGCCACCTGGCCAGAGGCTTCGAGCGCGACGGCCAGGACGAGCAGGCCCGAGGAGCCTGGCAGGCCGTCCTGGGCGTGGGCACGGCCGCCTACCTGCCGCTGGCGCACCTGGCGCTGGCCCGCCTCGCCGACGGCGAGGAGGAGGCCGAGCGGGAGCTGCGGGCGGCGATCTCGGTCGGCGACCCGGAGCTGAGCTGCACGGCGGCGCAGGAGCTGGCCGAGCTGCTGCTGGATCGCGGCGAGCCGGGGGAGGCGGCCGCGGTGCTCGTCGAGACGCTGCCGCTGGCCCAGGGCGCCCACGCGGGGCGGCTGCGGGTGCTGCTGGGCATCGCGCATCTGGAGCTGGCGTGCGCGGAGTTCGCGGGGGTGGTCGAGGACGCCGCCAGGGGCGAGCGCGCCGAGGCCGAGTCCACCTCGCTGGCCATCGAGCTGCTGGCCCGTACGCTGCCGCTGAGGGGCAGGGCCGACGACGCCGAGCGGGTCTGGGCCTACGGCCTCTCGCACGCCGACCAGGAGCTGGCCGAGCAGGTCAGGTTGCGCCTCGACAGGGACGAGCTCAGCTCCGGCGCATGACCGAGCCGGCCGCGGCGATGTTGATGATGACGATGCTGACCCACACCATGGCCAGGCCGATGAGGCCCGCCTGGCTTCCTGCGATCGCCGACAGGGGGATCGCCAGGACCAGTGAGCCGACGGTGATCGGCACCATCGCCCCGCTGCCGATGTCGTCGCTCTTGCCCTTCTTCTTGGCCTTGGCCGGCCGCTGGGCATCCACCTCGGCTTTGACGCGTTCGGCGATGGTGGCGTCCAGCCTGGCCACGAACGACTCGACGAGCGCGGCCTCATAGTCTGGTCCCAGGTGTTTGCGGGTCTCGAGGGTCGCCTGCAGATCGTCGTGGATGTCAGACATGCCGCCAATGTCCCACGCGCTGGGGTCTGCCGCCATCCTTCCTCGGGACGAGACCGGCCTTTCCCCGCATCGGGGTTTTCCCGGGGTAGGGGAAGGGAGATGCGAGGGTCGCTCCCGAGGCGTCGGCCGCGAGGCGGCGGATGCGGCGGGTAGCGGCCCCGCTACCGTGGACGGATGGAGATCATGACGCCGCGGGGGGCGGCGCTGGCCGAGGTCGACGAGGCCGAGCGGCCGAGGCTGTTGCTGGTGCTCACCCATGGCTCGGCCGGCGGGGTGGACGCGCCCGATCTGCTGGCCGTGCGCGAGGCGGCGCTCGCGATGGGCGCCACGGTGGCCAGGGTGACCCAGCCGTTCAGGAGGGCGGGGGCCAGGGCTCCAGGCTCGCCGGCGCGGCAGGACGAGGCATGGATCGCGGTGCTGCGGGAGCTGGTCGCGCGCCATCCGGGGCTCCCGATCGTCCAGGGAGGGCGGAGCAACGGGGCCAGGGTGGCCTGCCGTACCGCTGGGGCGGTGGGCGCCGACGCGGTGGTGGCGCTGGCCTTCCCGCTGCATCCGCCGGGCAGGCCCGACAAGTCACGGGCCGACGAGCTGCGGGCCGCGGGGGTGGACGTGCTGGTGGTGAACGGGGACAGGGATCCCTTCGGCGTGCCCGACGCCGCTGACGCCGCACGCCTGGTTGTGCTGCGGGGCGAGGGGCACGATCTCAAGAAGGACCCCGCGAAGGTCGGCGAGGTGGTCGCCGACTGGCTCGCGGGGCGTTACTGAGGGCTCAGGCTGCGCCGACCAGCGGGTGGGGCCGGTGCGGGGCGATCGCGTCACCGCTGGGCAGCAGCTCCCCGGTGTCCTCGAACAGGACCACACCGTTGCACAGAAGGCTCCACCCCTGCTCGGGGTGGGAGGCGAGGGTACGCGCCGCCTCGCGGTCGGGAGCCTCAGCAGCCGGACAGGCCGGGTCGTGCGGGCACATCGGCGTGCCTCCGATATCTCTTGGGTGGCTCCCCGCACTGGGCAAGCGGCGGGGGAGCAGCTCGGGCTGTTTCGTATTCTGCGCCAAGTGTGCGGCGTGCGTCACAGTTTCCGACATAGCCCGTTCGGACGATTCAAGGAGGATCCCCGGGTGGTCCAGATCGTGTGACCCACGACACAGGGTGCCTTACGCGAGATAACGGTCCAACGTCGACACGCTGACGTTGTGGTAAACCCTCGACTACCCGCCCAGCCCGCGCAGCATCGCGTCCATGCCGCGCTCGAAGTCGGCGTCGGCTCTGGCGTCGCGACGCGTCCAGGTGTCGCGCTCGGGATCGGCCCATCCCGACTGCTGCACCTCCACCGCGACACTGCCGAAGACGAAGGCCCGCAGCGTGCGCACCGCCTCGGCGGCGTCGCTGAGCCCCGCGTCGGTCAGTTGCTCGGTCTGCTCCATGATGGCGATGGCCGTGGCGCCCTTCGGGGGCTTGGTCAGCGCCAGCGCGAGCACCCCGGGATGCTCCCTGAGCGCCTCGCGCTGCGCCCTGCACCACTGCCTGGCGGTCTCCTGCCAGGTGGGGGCAGGGTCGACCTGGATCGCGGTGACGTGCTCGGCCAGGGCGTCCATGAGCGCCTCCTTGCCCCTCGGCAGGTGGTGGTAGATCGCCATGGCCTCCACCTGCAGCGCGTCACCGAGCCTGCGCATGGTGAGCCTGCGCAGGCCCTGACCGTCGGCGATGTGGAGTGCGGCGTCGATGATGCGCTCACGAGACAGCGGGACGGGTGGTCGCTTGGCGGGCATGGAGATCATCCTGCCATACTTTGTAAAGGCGGTCACTCGTTTCGCCCGGCGTGTACGTGGCCGGCCTCCTGGCGCGCGGGGGAGCGGGCCCCGAGTGGGTGTTCGGGCCGGGGACGGCGTACGCTACCGCTGGCAACGAGTGAAAGGGAGCTGTCCGATGGCGTTTTTCCGTCCGCGTGTGAGCCGTGAGGCCGAGGTGCGCTTCCACGCAGACCAGGAGATCTCCAAGAGCTTCCCCGAGCTGCTCGCCAAGGCCAGGCAGGCCGAGGCGGTGCTGCGCGAGCTGCGCGCCGCCGGCGCTCCCGAGCTCGAGCTGCGCGCCGCCGGCCTCCACTTCGACAAGGCGCTCACCGACGCGCTGCGCGCCGCCGAGGCGGGGCAGCGGGCGACGTTCGGCGTGAAGTCCTACGACGACAGGCTCGCCCGCCGCAAGGCCAAGGCCACGCCCAAGGGCGCCATGTGGACCGCCGAGGTCGACAGGCTGCGCACGCTGCGCGAGGCCAACCGCCTCACCGGGATCCCGCGCCTGCCCCGTCCTGTGCCAGCAGCTCGATGAGCCTGCCGATCGGCAGGGCGGGCGAGCGGTGCCCGTTCCTGCCGATCATCTCCTCCGCGCCCGTGAGGGCGTTGAGCACGGCCTCCTCCACCGCCTGCACCACGGCGGTGTAGAAGGGGTCCATCCGGCCCCACGGCACGAAACGCAGGCTCTGGTAGTCGTCGTCGACGGTGAACCCGCTGGTCAGGGCGCCCTCGTTGGCCGTGGAGAAGGCCAGGAAGATGTCACCCGAGAAGTGGCTGCCCGTGGTGCCCGTCCTGCCCAGGCCCAACGGCACCCTGCGCGCCAGCGCCTTGCACTGGCCAGGCAGCAGCGGCGCGTCCGTGGCCACGACCACGATCACTGAGCCCGCGCCCGAGGGGGCGAACCAGTCGGTGGTGGCCATCGGGTCGTCGTCGAGCAGCGAGGGGCCGACCCTGTGCCCGGCGACGGTCAGCTCGTGGCGGCTGCCGAAGTTGGCCTGCGCGAACACTCCCACGGTGTAGGTGTCGGGGCCGTGGCCGACCAGCCGTGAGGCCGTGCCCGAGCCGCCCTTGAAGGAGTAGCAGTTCATGCCGGTGCCGCCGCCGACGTTGCCCTCGGCGACGGGGCCCGTCGCCGCCGCCTCGATGGCCTGGGCGGCGTGCTCGGGCCGTACGTGGGGGCCGTTGATGTCGTTGAGGTAGCCGTCCCAGGTCTCGGCGACCACGGGCAGCAGCCACTGCGCGGCCAGCCCCGGGTGGCGGGCGGCCACCCAGTCGATGACGCCCCGGTGGACGGTGCCGACGGCGTGCGTGTTGGTGATCATGACAGGCAGGCTCAGCGCGCCGCTCTCCTCGATCCAGGTGACGCCGGTCATCTCGCCGTTGCCGTTCAGCGAGTGGGTGCCCGCGGCGCACGGCAGGCCGACCTTCCGCCTTCCCCTCGGCAGGATCGCGGTCACGCCGGTGCGCGCGTCCGCCTCGGTCAGCGTCACGTAGCCGACCTCGACGCCGGGCACGTCGGTGATGGCGTTGTGGCGGCCGTGGCGACCATCAAGGGTGAGCGGCAGGTCGCGGGCTCTCATGCTGATCTCCTCAGGTCGTCGCACCGGGTGGCGAGGCGGCTCGAGGGCGCTGCCGCAGCCGAGGGGGTGCGGCCGACGAAGGGTTCGCCCGCCTGCCGCTGGACGCCGCATGTCGCGCCGTCCGGTGTCTCGGCAGGACCACCTCATTGTTCGGCACTCAGGCCGGCGACGGCAAGGTGCCCGGCGGGCGTCACCCGCACCGCCTCGCTCGCCTCCCGTGATTCGCGCCGCTGAGCTGCTCAGGCCTGGTGGACGTCAGCCGGGGTCGGCCTCCGCGGGCCGGCCCGTGCGAGCGACGCGGCGCGGCGGGAACGACTGATCGTCAGCCGGCCTGGCTGGAGCGGGTTTTCAGGTGTCGTGCGATGGGGAGGTGCCTGCGTACGGCCGTCGGGGGTTGGGGTGTGCGGCGCCGCGCCGTCACAGGCGCGCCGGAAGGAGCGAGCATGGGGTTCGAAGAGCTCAAGAAGCGGCAGAGCGTCATCTGGGGTACCGGCCCTTACGAACGGCTGCCGGAGCACTACCAGCCGCTGCTCGACCACGTGGCGCGAGCGCTCGACGTTCGCCCCGGAGAGCGAGTGCTCGACGTCGCGACGGGGACCGGGGCGCTGGCGACGCTGCTGGCGCGCGCCGGGGGCCAGGTCACCGGGGTCGATCTCGCGCCCGCGCTGATCACGACCGCGAAGCGGCTGGCCGCCGACGACGGCCTCGACATCAGCTACGAGGTCGGCGACGCGGAGAGCCTGCCGTACCCGGAGGCGAGCTTCGACGCCGTCGGGTCCAGCGTCGGTTCGATGTTCGCGCCCGACCACGAGGCCGTCGCCCGGGAGCTGGCGCGGGTCTGCAGGCCGGGAGGCCGGCTGGCGCTCGGGCACTGGAGCGACGAGCGCGGTGTCGTGGACATGTTCAAGGTGATGAAGCCCTTCATGCCTCCACCGCCGCAGGGGGCCGGCTCGCCCTTCCAGTGGGGGAATCGCGAGTACGTCGAGCAACGCCTGGGCGAGGACTTCGAGCTCCGGTTCGAGGAGGGTGACGCGCCCCAGGTCAGCGAGTCGGGCGAGGAGGTCTGGGAGCTCTTCTCCACGGTCTACGGGCCGACGAGGACGCTCGCCGAGTCGCTCGACCCCGACCGGCGCGAGGAGCTGCACCGCGCGTTCGCCGAGTTCTTCGAGGGCTACAGGGACGAGCGGGGCGTTCGCCAGCCCCGGCCGTTCCTCGTCGTCATCGGGACCAGACGCGGTTGAACGGGGTAGGACGGCCCCGCCTGGACCGCCCGGTGACGGAGAGGCTCAGCCGTTGATCCGGTTCAGCGGCCGGCCTCGCCAGGCGGACGTGGTGGCGGGGCCTGTTCACCAGCGCGGGCAGCAGGCCCCGCCTTCGCCTCCGTGCGCCAGGCGGCCGGCGACGCCTACACCCGCGCGGGTGTAGACGTCGGCGACCTGGACGTGATCGGGCGGCTACACCGTCCCGCTCCCGCCCTGAGCGACGGGAAGGACGACGAAGGCGAAGTTCGTGGTCGTGGTGCGGTTGAGGCGGACCTCGGGCTTGATCCGGCGTTCGATCTCGCTCCGGCTGATGCCGAGGCCGTGGGCGATCAGCCGCTCAGGGCGGATGGGCACGGGGTCGAGGAACTCGACCTCCACCCGGATCGGCCAGCTCGGGTCGGCCGGCTGATGCGGTGGCGGCGTGTCCAGACGCCATGCGTCCTTCCAGTCGAGGCTGAACCGGTTGCGCCGGGCGATCAACGGGTCCAGGAGCGTCTGGATGACCAGCGCAGGATCGTTGGTCTCGAACGCGTGGAGCTGGACGGGATCCATGGAGCGAACCGGGACTCGCTCGCGTACGGTGATCTTCGAGGTCTGGTCGCAGGAGACGCAGTGGACGAGCAGCCACACGTCGAGCAGCTTGCCGTTGGCGTTCACCCGGAACTTGCCCTCCGCGGCGGTGGCCACCTCTGATCGGCATTCCAGGCAGTGGAAGCGCAGCAGGGGCAGGCGGGTCCGCCGTACGGTCCAGGACAGCACGGAATGATCTCTATGGGGTTGTGAAGACATGCTCTCTCTCGGGCCTGACAAAGGCCGTCGTCACACGGCCTGAAAACGCTGAAGAGCCGAGCCGTCCCGGCGGAGCCGCCAGCTGCGGCACATGGGAACAGGACAGCCCGGTAGTGCCGACGGGGTCGGCGACGAAGCGCTGGGGAAAGGTGTCAGGCGGAGAGAGCGGGCGGGGTCACGCGGTGTCCTCACGACGGATTCGACGATGCCGACGGCAAGTTATGGGATCACCCGCCGAGCCCGCAATCGATTTATCCACCCGACGACAGGCCCACGGGCAGCAGGTCAGCAGGTCAGCAGGGGCGGAGCGGCCAGGCGGAGGGAACGGCGGGGAGCGGTCGGGGTGGGGCCGCTGGCGTCGGGGGTGGGAGCGGAAAGCGAAGAGCCCCGGCCGGTGGCCGGGGCTCTTCTCAGCTCGCCCAGTCGAGCAGCGGGCGGGTGTTGCTCGGGTGGCGGAGCTTGGAGAGTGACTCCTTCTCCAGCTGGCGGATCCGCTCGCGGGTGAGACCGAGGTGCTTGCCGATCTCGTCGAGGGTGTGTGGCTTGCCGTCCACCAGGCCGAAGCGCAGCGCCATGATCCGCGCCTCGCGCGGCGACAGGTTGTCGAGCACGCCTCGCAGCTGGTCGCCCAGCAGCTGCCTGTCGACGATCTCCGACGCCTCGGGGGAGTCGACGTCCTCGATCAGGTCGCCGATCGTGGTCTCGCCGTCCTCGCCGATGGTGGCGTTGAGCGAGATGGGCTGCCTGCTGGTGCGCAGCAGCTCCTCGATCTGGTCGGGCGTCTTGTCGAGCTCGACGGCCAGCTCCTCAGGCGTGGGCTCACGGCCGAGGCGCTGGTGCATGTCGCGCTCGATGCGCGACAGCTTCGACAGCATCTCCAGCACGTGGACGGGCAGCCTGATCGTGCGGGCGGAGTCGGCGAAGCCGCGCTGGATGGCCTGCCTGATCCACCACATGGCGTACGTCGAGAACTTGAAGCCCTTGGTGTAGTCGAACTTCTCCACCGCGCGGATGAGACCGAGGTTGCCCTCCTGCACGACGTCGAGCAGGGCCATGCCGCGGTCGGTGTACTTCTTGGCCACCGAGACGACCAGGCGCAGGTTGGCCTCGAGCATGTGGTCCTTGGCCCGCCTGCCGTCCTCGACCACCATCTCCAGATCGGCGCGCCTGGCAGGGGTGAGATCCTGCTCGCTGTCGAGCTTGTACTCCGCGTACAGGCCGGCCTCGATCCGCCTGGCCAGGTCGACCTCCTGAGCGGCCGTCAGCAGCGTGCGGCGGCCGATCGACTTCAGGTAGGTGTGGACGGAGTCGCCCATGACCGACTGGTTGTCGTCGAGGTCGAGCTGCTCCTGCTCCTGCTCGGGCTCGAGCTCGACGTCCTCGGCGCTCAGCTGGAGGTCGTCGGGGGCCTCGACCTCGTCGACGGCCAGCGGGTCGGCGGCCTGCTCCACGAGCTCGGGCTGCTTGACGGGAGACTCGGCCGTCGCCTTGGCGGCGCTCTTGGCGGCACCCGTCTTGGGGGTGCCGGTCTTCGTGGCGCCGGTCTTGTCCGTGGCGCTCTTGGTGGTGGCGGTCTTCTTGCGCGTGGTGGTCGCCTTCTTCGGTGCGGGAACCTTCTTGCCGAGCGAGGGCTCGTTCTCGGCGGCCAGGCTCACCCCGGCCTCGGTGAGTTCGCGCAGTATCGAACGTCCCTCGGTGGGGCTGATCCCCGCTAGGGCGAAAGCCTCCCGGAGCTCCGCGAGGGAAAGGTGACCCTGAGCTCGTCCTCGGTCAAGGAGCTGGTCGAGGGTGGCAGGCGAGGTCGCCACGGCGGTTCGGGGCATGAGGACACCTCCTCCAAACGGAGTCGCAGTCAGTCAAAAGTTTGTGGTGGGGCGGATCCGGCCGCTCGGCGCACCAGTATCAATAACGTCATCTGCCGCATTTTGTTCCCGCGCCGGATGAAAAAGGGGCGGTCCGCCGGACCCGGCGGCCGCCCCTGAGAGTGGACGCCCTAGTTGTCCACGTCGTTGAGCTGGCCGTTCACCTCCGGCATGGGCATCGGTTCGGCCTCCTCCATGCGCTGGTCGGTCCAGTAGTCGACCGCGTCCTGCGGGTCCTGGTTGACCTCATGGGAGACGACCTCGCCCGGATCCTGCCCTTCGGCGGGGGGATCCTGGCTTTCGGCGGGCTGGCTGGACGGTGTCGGGGCGATCACGACCTTCGTCTCCTGACTCACCTTCTCGAGCCTGCCCGCCGAGGCGGCCGCCGCGACAGAGACGCCGCCGACGACGATGACGCCGACAGCCGCCGCGGACACCCACATCTTGCGGGTTGGGTTCATGAAGGGCTCCTATCTTCCAGCTGCTCCTATAAGACGCATCCGGCGGGCCTCAGGTTCCGGTCCGAAGGGCGGCGAGATCGGTTTTACCATTCGGCAGCAGCGGAAGTGCGGACATCAGCCGCAGTTCGCGCGGGGCGGCGTAGGCGGGCAGCCGGTCGCGGCAGTAGGCCCTGAGCTGGCCGAGCGTGGGGGTGGCCGCGGGGTCCTTGGGGACGACCACGGCGACGACAGCCTGGCCCCATTCGGGGTCGGGGCGGCCGACGACGGCCACGTCGGCGATCTCGGGATGCCGGGCGAGCACCTCGGTGACCGAGGCGGCGACGACCTTCTCGCCGCCCGTGTTGATGACGTCGTCGGCACGGCCGAGCACCCTCAGCCTGCCGTTCTCGATCGAGCCCAGGTCGGAGGTGGCGAACCAGCCGTCCTCCAGGACGGCTCCCGCCTCGCCCGAGCGGTAACCGGAGAACAGCACGGGCCCTGAGACGAGGATCCTGCCGTCGTCGCGGATCTTGAGATCCACCTGGTCGAGGGGGCTGCCGTCGTAGACGCAGCCGCCGCTGGTCTCGCTGCTGCCGTAGGTGGTGACGATCCTGGCCCCCGCCTGCCTCGCGGCCTCCAGCAGCCCCGGTCTTGGGGCGGCGCCGCCGAGCAGGATGGTGCGGAAGGCGCTCAGGTCGGCGCCCGACTCCATGAGGCGGTGCAACTGGGTGGGGACCAGGGAGACGTGCTCGGCGCCTGAGCCCGCGACCGCCGCGGGGTCGAAGCGCTCGTGGATGATCGGCTCGGCGCGGCTGAGGAGCGACCTGACCAGCACCTGCAGGCCGGAGACGTGGGAGGGCGGCAGGCAGCACAGCCAGCGTTCGCCTGGGGCGGCGCCCAGGCGGCGCAGGGAGGAGGCGGCCGAGGCGCTGAGCGCGGAGGCGGTCAGCATGACGCCCTTGGGCGCCCCCGTGCTGCCCGAGGTGGCGATGACGACGGCGATGTCGGCGCCGACGCCGGCGCCGCCTGCCTGCCGTACGCCCTCGGTGGTCTCGATCTCCGTCGGGCGCAGCGTCGCCAGCGCCGCCTCGGGGCGGTCGGGGGACAGGGGGAGGACGGCGGGACCCTCGCCGGACAGCGCCGCCTCGATCGCCTCGAACAGCCGCGGCCCCGGGGGCAGGACGAGCGCCCGCAACGGACGGTCCGGATGCGACGGGTTCCTCCACATGCTCGTAAGGTTAGTGGCGACAGCGGGTGGTCATGGGAAAGGTGCGTTGATGGGTTCTGGGCCGCGGGTCTTCCGGATCCCGATGCGCACCCGTTTCCGCGGCCAGACGGCTCGCGAGGGCGTGCTGATCGAGGGGCCCGCCGGGTGGGGTGAGTTCTCCCCCTTTCCCGAGTACGGCCCGCGCGAGAGCGCCCGCTGGCTGGCCTGCGCCCGCGAGGCCGCCTTCGACGGCTGGCCCGAGCCGGTGCGCTCGCGCGTGCCCGTCAACGCGACGGTTCCCGCGGTCGGGCCCGAGCAGGCCCACGAGATCGTCAGGCGATCGGGCTGCGGCACCGCGAAGGTCAAGGTCGCCGAGCGGGGCCAGAGTTTCGCCGACGACCTGGCCAGGGTCGAGGCGGTCCGCGACGCGCTCGGCCCCTCGGGGAGGCTGCGCGTGGACGCCAACGGCGCGTGGGAGGTCTCCGCGGCCGTACGGCACCTGAAGGAGCTCGACGCCTTCGACCTGGAGTACGCCGAGCAGCCGTGCGCCACGCTCGAGGAGCTGGCCGCGGTGCGGCGGGCGGTCGAGGTGCCGATCGCGGCCGACGAGTCGATCAGGCGCGCCGAGGATCCGCTGAAGGTCAGGGCGGCCGAGGCGGCCGACATCGCGGTGGTGAAGGTGCAGCCGCTCGGCGGGGTGCGGGCCGCGCTGCGGGTGGTGGAGGCCTGCGGGCTGCCCGCGGTGGTCTCCAGCGCCGTGGAGACGTCGGTGGGTCTGGCCGCGGGGGTGGCGCTGGCGGCGTGCCTGCCGTCGCTGCCCTACGCCTGCGGTCTGGGGACCATGTCGCTGCTGTCAGGCGATGTCGCGAGTCCCTCGCTGGCCCCCGTGGATGGTTTCTTGCCAGTATTGCGTCCTGCAGTGGATTTTTCGCTTTTGTCGGAGTTTGAGATCGAGTCGCCGTCGTGGCTGCGGCGGATGCGGGAGGCGGACCTGTGAACCCGGCTACGGCGCTCGCCACGGTTCTGGTCGACGAGCTGGTCCGGTGCGGCCTGACCGACGTGGTGATGGCGCCGGGCTCCCGCTCGGCCCCGCTGGCGCTCGCCCTGCACGCCGAGTCCAGGGTGCGGCTGCACGTGCGCATCGACGAGCGCTCGGCCTCCTATCTGGCGCTCGGCCTGGCCCGCCGCTCCGAGCGTCCCGTGGCGCTGATCTGCTCCTCCGGCACGGCCGTGGCCAACTTCCACCCCGCCGTGATCGAGGCGAGCGAGTCGGGGGTGCCGCTGCTGGTGCTGACCGCCGACCGCCCGCCCGAGCTACGCGGCACCGGTGCCAACCAGACCATCGACCAGCTGAAGGTCTTCGGCTCTTCGGCCAGGTGGTTCGCCGAGGTCGGAGTGCCTGAGGAGCGGCCTGGGCAGGTCGCCTACTGGCGGTCGCTGGCCTGCCGCGCCTACCAGCGGGCCGTCGGGCCCTCCGACCCCGGGCCCGTCCATCTCAACCTGGCCTTCCGCGAGCCGCTCATCCCCGACGGCGACAGCTCGTGGGTGGAGTCGCTCGACGGCGACGCCTCGGGGCCGTGGGTGCGCACCCGCGTCGCCCCTCCGCCCGTCGCCCTGCACCTGCCGCCGACCAGGCGAGGGGTGCTGGTGGTCGGCGACGGCGCGGCGAACGTGCGCCGTTACGTCGCCGCGGCGGGCATGGCGGGCTGGCCGGTGCTGTCGGAGCCCAACGGCGGCGGCAGGTACGGCGACCACGCCATCTCCACCTACCACTTCCTGCTCGGCACGCCCTCCTTCGCCGAGGCCCACCAGCCCGACGTCGTCGTCACGCTCGGCCGTCCGGGGCTGTCGCGCTCGCTGCTGTCGTGGCTGCGCGGGGCGCAGGAGCACATCGTGGTCGCCACCGACCTGTCGCGCTGGCCCGACCCGACGCGCTCGGCCACCCAGGTGGCGCAGGCGGTGGAGATCCCCGTCGCGGCGGGCGACGACGCCTGGCTGCACTCGTGGCGGCGCGCCGACGCGGCGGCGAGGGCGGCGATCGACGAGCTGCTCGACTCCAGCGGGATGAGCGAGCCGCGCATCGCCCGCGACCTGGCCGACTCGCTGCCCAACGGGGCGCTGCTGTTCTGCGGGTCCTCGATGCCGATCAGGGACCTCGACCAGGCGATGCGGCCAAGGCGAGGGCTGCGGCTGCTGGCCAACAGGGGTGTGTCGGGCATCGACGGGCTGGTCTCGACCGCGATGGGGGCGGCGCTGGCGCACAACGGCCCCTCCTACGCGCTGCTGGGCGACCTCACCTTCCTGCACGACCAGAACGGGCTGATCCTCGGGCCGAGAGAGCCTCGGCCCGACCTGTGCCTCGTGGTGGTCAACAACGACGGCGGCGGGATCTTCTCGCTGCTGCCGCAGGCGGCGATCCGTGATCCGTTCGAACGGGTCTTCGGCACGCCGCACGGGGTGGACCTCGGCTACGTGGCGGCCGCGACGGGCACGCCGTACCGGCTGGTGGAGGACATCTCCGACCTGCCCAAGGCGGTCAGGGGGGAGGGGCTGCGGATCGTGGAGGTCAGGACCGACAGGGAGCCGAACGCGGCCCTGCACGGCCAGCTGAGGGACGCCGCCCAGGCGGCGATCAGGGAGCTCTAGCCGCCGGACGGCCGCCTGTGCAGCAGGCCGAACTTCGACCACATGCCCTCGGCCGCCTCGATGGAGGCGCTCGTGCGCGCGGGGTCGACGGCGGCCAGCTGAGTGACGAGCGCCTGCGCGACGGCCATGCCCGCGGCCAGCGAGGGGAAGATGCGCTCGGTCGAGCACGGCAACCTCATCGACGACAGCAGCGTGGAGCTGTTCCTGCGCAAGGACGCCTTCCTCGTGCCGACCCTGGTGACGTACTGGGCGCTCAAGGAGGAGGGCATGGCCTTCGGGCTGCCCGAGGCGAGCTGGTAGGCATGGCGGGAAGCATCGGGACGCTGGCGGTGGGAGCGCACGCCGACCTGCTGGTGCTGGAGGGCGACCCGACGCGTGACATCGGCGCGCTCGCCGAGCCGAAGAACCTGAGGTACGTGGTGCAGGGCGACGAGGTGGTCTCGACCTCGGCGTAGGCGGCCGTCGCCGGATGAGCACCCACTACGTATGTACCTACGTGTAGCTAATAGGTACGTATACGGGGGTTTATCCCGTCTCGCTCGTACCGTCCGCGGGGCAGGCTGAGTGCTTAGACATGAGCTCAGCAGAACCACGGACAAACAGAAGGGTACGAGCCATGTGCCAGCATCAACCACAGTGCCCGTCGGCGGACGCCTCGGACCACGATTCGGCCCGGATGCTCGCCTTCCACCCAGAACAGGGGTGGGGGCTGCTCTGCAACGGTGTCGTCATCTTCGATGACGCCGGTGAACTACTGCCGGACGGCCGGAGCATCTTCGTCGGACTGGTGCGCACTGGGAATGCGGCATGAAACTCATGACGCCCAATCGGCTCCTGGCCTTCGCCGACGGCCTGCTCGCTCGCGTCTGGCCGGCCGGCGGCGACCGGACGGCCTGCTGGGTGCTCTCGTGCGAGCCCTCCGCCGAGCCCAGCGCGCGGCGCATCACCCGCAACCGCCTGGTGCAGTGGGGACTTCAGCACCAGGCCGCGGTCGCGGACCTTCTTGTCAGCGAGCTGATGACCAACGCCCTGCGTCACAGCGGCGACAAGATCCGGTTCATGCTCGCCGCCGAGGACGGGTTGCTGCGCTGCGAGGTCGAGCACGCCGATTCCTCGCGGACCAGGGACCGGGTGGGCCGTGAGCACCTGCTGCTCGCCGACCTGGCCTGCTGCTGGGGGACCGCCCATACCTGCGAAGGGAAGGTCGTCTGGTTCGAGCTTCCCGCCCCCGGACTCGTCTGAAGGGAGGTGGTGACGTGCGAAGGATCCGGACCCGCAAGGGCGGCAGACCGACCGTCCGCCCGGCCCAGGACCTGCGGACGCCGTCCGGGCGGCTGTTGCCCTACTGAACGCCGGTGTCAGGCGGGGACCCGTCGTCGGCCGTGCGGGCCTGCTCGCCGACCCAGACGGCGATCTGGGCGCGTGAGTGGTAGCCGAGCTTGCTCAAGATGTGTTCGATGTGCCCCTCGGCGGTTCTCTGAGAGATCACCAGGGAGGCGGCGATCTCCCTGTTGGACAGGCCCTGGGCGACGAGAGCGGCGATCTCCGTCTCCCGCGGGGTCAGCCGCGCCCCCTTCGTCTCGGCGGGCTGCTCCTCAACGCGTTTGTCCTCACCGAGCGCGTAGGCGAGCGCCTGGTCATAGGTGAGCCGGGCGCCCCGCTTGAACGCGAGGTCGAAGGCCGAATCGCCGAGCGCCTGGCGAGTGTGTTGCCCACATTCGTGGTGATAGTGCGAAAGATGGCCAAATCCCGACAGCGGCGCTCCGATCCTCTGCCAGACCGTTTCCACGATGCCCAGCAGCTGGGCCGCTCGCCGGTACTGCTTCTCGGTGGCGGCGATCCAGGCCAGCACCTCCAGATTGACCCCGGCTCCCAGCGGGTCGTCGAGCGCGCGGTTGAAGGTCAGGCTCTTCGTCTCGAGCTCGGTCGCGCGCGCGGCGTCGCCCTGCCGCCAGACCTCCACACCGAGCGCCATCATCATGTACGCCCTGTGCCAGCCTTCTCCGTGGGCGTCGGACAGGGCAAGGCAGTCATCGCCGAGCGAGATGGCCCGCGCCGAGTCGCCGCAGAAGGAGTACGCGAGGGACAGCCGGATGAGGGCCAGAGCCGTGCCCACGGGGTCGTCGCCGGCCCGGTGCCGGGCCAGCGCCTCCTGGTAGAGCGCGATGGCGGGCTCGGCATCGCCCTCACACATGGCGATCATCCCGGAGTAGAGCGCGACGTAGGCGAGGACCGGCTCCAGCTCCAGCCGCTCGCCGATGGACCGGCTCTCCTTCAGCATCGCCGTGGCGGAGGCGAGGTCGGCCTGGATGATGGCCAGCCAGCTGTCGGCCCACAGCGCCCGGGCGCGTATCTCGTCCGGTTCGGTGTAAGCGGCGAGTCCCCGGTCCAGCCAGTGGCGGCCCTCCCCCAGGTAGTAGCAGCTGATCCAGTGGTAGAGCAGGTCGGCGGCCATGTCGAGGCCGCCGGCGACCTCTGACGAATCACCGAAGCAGTGCTCCAGCGCGGTGTGCAGGTTGGCGTGCTCGAGTCGCAGCCTGGCGAACCAGGCGATCTGCGACGGCCCGAACAGCTGCGCTCGTGCCCGCGCCGACAGCGCGCGGTAGTAGTCACGGTGCCGCCGTCGCAGAGTGGCCTCCTCACCCGCGGCGACGAGCTTCTCCATGCCGTACTGGCGGATGATCTCCAGCAACCGGTAGCGCGCCTGTGACCCGTGCTCCTCCCGGATCAGGATCGACTTGTCCACCAGGCCGGACACCAGGTCGAGGATCTCCTCACGGGCGATTCCGTTGCCGGAGCAGACAGCCTCGGCCGCCTCCAGATCCAGGCTGCCGGCGAACACCGACACGCGTGCCCACAGCGCCTGCTCCTTCTCGGAGCAGAGGGCATGGCTCCAGTCGATCAGCGCGCGGAGCGTCTGGTGACGTGGCAGTACGGCCCGCGAGCCGGCGGTCAGCAGCCGGAACCGGTCGTCCAGGCGCTCGTGCAGCTGCTGGACGGACAGCGCGCGCAACCTGACGGCGGCGAGCTCGATCCCGAGCGGCAGGCCGTCCAGCTGCCGGCAGATTCCGACGACGACGTCCTTGTTGTCCTCGGTGAGGGCGAACGAGGGGAGGACGGCCCTGGCCCGCTCGGTGAACAGGCAGACGGCATCGCACTTGGCGAGCGACTTGACGGGCAGCTGCGCGCCGTCGAGGTCAGGCAACGGGAGCGTGGGCACAGTCAGCGTCTGTTCACCCGCGAAGCCGAGGGCCTCCCGGCTGGTGGCGAGGATGCGCAGCTCGGGGGCCGAGCGCAGCAGCACGTCGACCAGGACGGCGCACTCGTGCACCAGATGCTCGCAGTTGTCGAGGATCACCAGTGCCTGCTCGTCCCGCAGATGATCGGTGAGCACCTCCACGGGCGAGTTGAGTCTGTTGTCACGGATCTCCAGAGCCTCGACCACGATCTGGGCGAGCATGTCCGGATCCTCCACCGCGGCCAGTTCCACGAACCACACCCCGTCGCGGAAGTCCCTCGCGACGTCGAGCGCGACCCGGAGGGCCAGCCGTGTCTTACCGACGCCGCCCACACCGGTCAAGGTCACCGCACGTGAGACGGACAGGCATCGTTTGACCTCGGCCACTTCGTGCCTGCGGCCTACGAAGCTGGTCGCCTCGGCCGGCAGTCGCGCCTTCTGCTGCCGGTTGGAGGCGCTGGTCCTCGGCGCTGTCATCGATTACCTCGCCAGGCTTGGTCGACGATGGAACGACCCTTCCGCCGTTGTTCAGGTTGTGCGCAGGTCTCCACACGTCTGCAACCTCAGGATCCTTGTGGCGATTCCGTACAAAACGGTAAAAACCGTCAGTAGGGTCCAGGCGTACCCTGGATTTCATCGGCTGAGTTCCGATGGAACAGGTGTCGCGCGGGTGGAGCGCTCATGGGGGTGGCGTCGAAGGGGTCGGAGATCCGTGGGCTGTCGGCCGAGCTGACCAGCTTCGTGGGCCGTCGGTGTGAGATGACCGAGGTCAAGCGGCTGCTGGCCGGCTCCAGGCTGGTGACCCTCGTCGGCGTGGGCGGCGTCGGCAAGACCCGGCTGGCCCTCAGGGTCGCGGCCGACGTGCGGCGCGCCTTCCCCGACGGCGTGTACCTGGTCGAGCTCGCGGCGCTGGAATGCCCGGATCTGCTCGTCCAGGCGGTGACCGAGGCCCTGGAGATCCCGGACCTGTCCACCAGGCCCCTGCTCGAGGTGGTCGCCGACCACCTGCGCGACAGGCAGACCCTGGTGGTCCTGGACAACTGCGAGCACCTGCTGCATGACTGCGCCGTCATGGCCGAGACGCTGGTGCGCTCCGCGCCCGGCCTGCGGATCCTCGCGACCAGCCGGCAGGTGCTCGGCGTCGCGGGCGAGCAGACGATGGTCGTGCCGCCCTTGCCGCTGCTGGACGGCGACATGTCGCAGCCGCCAGGCAGGTCGTCGGAGCAGTCCGACGCGGTGCGGTTGTTCGCCGAGCGGGCCGGGGCCGTGCTGCCCGGTTTCGCGGTCACCGACGACAACCGGGAAGCCGTGGTACGGATCTGCCGAAGCCTGGACGGCATCCCACTGGCGATCGAGCTGGCGGCCGTCCGGCTGCGAGCCATCTCCGTCGAACAGCTGCTGGCCCGGCTGGAGGACCGGTTCCGGGTGCTCACGTTGGGATCGAAGGTGGTGCTGCCCCGCCAGCGGACGTTGCGGGCGTTGATCGACTGGAGCTACCTCCTGTGCACCGCGCAGGAGCAACTGCTCTGGGCACGCCTTTCGGTGTTCTCCGGCAGCCTCGACCTCGAAGGGGCCGAGCACGTGTGCTCCGGCGACGGCATCGCCACCGAGGAGATCCTCGACCTGGTGATCGGCCTCGTGGACAAGTCCATCCTCGTCAGGGAGGAGCACCGGTCGAAGGTGCGGTTCCGGTTGCTGGAGACCATCCGCCAGTACGGCCGGGACCGGCTGCGCGAGTCCGGCCAGGAGGAGAGGCTGCGGCGCCGGCATCGCGACTGGTATCTGGACCTGGTGCTCCGCGCCCAGCATGACTGGTTCACGCCGGAGCAGGTGACCTGGTACGCGCGGCTGCGCACCGAGCACGGCAATCTCCGCACCGCCCTCGACTTCTGCCTCGCGGCGGCGGGAGAGGCCGAGTCCGGCCTGATCATGGCCTCGGCGCTGCGGTACTACTGGATCGCGGCTGACTCCCCGCACGAGGGCAGGAACTGGTTCGACCGCCTGCTCGCCGCCGATGAGCGGCCGACTCCCGCCCGCGCCTGGGCTCTCTGCGTCAAGGCGCGGCTCGCGGTCCTGCAGAGCGACTTCACGGCGGCCGCGACCCTGCTGGAGGAGTGCGGAGAGCTGGCCCGCCGGTTCGACGACCTGACGATCACGGGGAGCGCCACGTACGTCGCCGGCCTCGCCGCCCTGCTCCAGCAGGACCTCCCCAGGGCGCAGACCCTCCTCGGCAAGGCGCTGGACTGCAGCCGCAGGACGGACGACCAGATCGGCGTCGTGAACTCGTTGATCTATCTCGCCACCACGCGGTCGCTTCTCGGCCAGTCCGACCAGGCCGTCGAGCAGTTCGAGGAGTGCCTGGCGATCTGCGGGCCGCGCCACGAGAACTGGTTCCGGTCATACACGCTGTGGACGTACGGGATCGAGGTGTGGAAGCGGGGGGACACCCGGCGGGCGGTCGAGATGGAACGCGAGGCCGTACGGCTGAAGGAGCCCTTCGACGACCACCTGGGCATCGCCCTGTGCATCGAGGCCCTGGCATGGATGAGCTGCGGCGACGGTGACGGCGAGCGCGCGGCCCTGCTCCTCGGCGCGCTGCGGGAGATCTGGCGCTCCTTCGGCGGCCCCCTGTTCGGCTACCTCGCCGAACACCATGACACCTGCGAGCGGGCGGCCAGGGGAAACCTCGGCGCCAGGGGGTTCGAGGCCGCCTTCCGCAAGGGCACGGGGCTCACCCTCGGCGAGGCGCTGGAGTACGCGATGCGGGAGGACCCGCCGGAGGGCGAGCCACAGCGGAGACCTTCACCGTTGACCCGCAGGGAGATGGAGATCGCCCGGCTGGTCGCCCAGGGCATGAGCAACAAGGCGATCGCGGCCGCGCTGGTGATCGCGCAGCGCACCGCCGAGGGACACGTCGAGCACATCCTCGTCAAGCTCGGGTTCACCTCGCGCGTCCAGATCGCCGCCTGGGTCAGCCGGCAGGAGCGGGGGGATGACCCGGGCCTTTCCGGAGATGCGCCGTGAGCCGGACCGAGCGCCGTCCTGCGGTCGGGACCGGCCCGCCGATGGAGGCGCCCAGGTTCGTCGGGCGCAGACGCGAGGTGTCGCAGGCCAGGCAGATGCTGTCCCACGCGCGGCTGCTGACCTTGACCGGAGTGGGCGGTGTCGGCAAGACGCGGCTGGCGGCCCGGGTCGCCGAGACGCTCGGGCGCACGTACAGGGACGGCGTGGAGACGGTCGAGCTGGCCACCTTGGAAGCCGGTGACCTGCTGGCGCCGACCGTCGCCGCGGCGCTGGGCCTGCCGGAGGCGGGACCCGACCCCGCGACCATGCTGGTGGACCACCTGGCGGACAAGCGGATGCTGCTCGTGCTGGACAACTGCGAGCACCTGCTCGACGACTGCGCCCGCCTCGTGGAGCAGCTGTTGCGGGGTGCCGCCCGGCTGCGGATCCTGGTGACCAGCAGGCAGACCTTGAGGGTGAGCGGCGAGCAGGTGCTGGTGGTGCCGTCACTGTCGGTGCCGGACCACGGCCGCCGGCCGAGCGACATCGCCCGGCACGATGCGGTACGGCTGTTCGTGGATCGCGCGGCGAGCGTGTGGCCTGGCTTCTCCCTTGACGCAGGGAACGCGGCGTATCTGGCGAGGCTGGCCCAGCGCCTGGAGGGAATCCCGCTGGCGATCGAGCTGGCCGCGGCGCGGCTGCGCGCAGTGCCGTTGAAGCAGCTCACCCACGAGGTGGAGGAACGCTTCGACGTGCTGGCGCGCGGGAGCCCCACCGGCCTGCCCCGCCATCGGACGCTGCGCGCGACCATGGACTGGAGCTTCGATCTCTGCTCTCCGGCGGAACAGCGGCTGTGGGCCCGGCTGTCGGTGTTCCCCGGTGGGGCCGACCTCGACACCGCCGAGGCGGTGTGCGCGGGCGGCGAGATCCACCTCGCCGACGTCATCGATCTGCTCGCGGGGCTGGTGGACAAGTCGGTCCTGGTGGGCGAGCAGGGGCAGGCCGGAGTCAGGTACCGCATGCTGGAGAGCATCCGCGCGTACGGGTACGAGCGGCTGGATCCTTCGGAGGCGCGAGCGCTGCGCGGGCGGTACATCGACCACTACCGGGATGTGGTGGAGGCGCACCGGATCGACCGGATCGTCCCGGACCAGCTCGAGCGCTACCGGCTCCTGCGACGGGAGCTGCCCAACGTGCGCGCGGCGCTGGAGATGTGCCTGAGCGAGCCGAGCACGGCTGTCGAGGGGCTGGAGACCGCGACGGCGATGTGGCTCTACTGGCTCCTCGCCGGCTCCCTCACCGAAGGCCGGTACTGGCTGGAGCGCGGCCTGGACCTGGTGCCCGGCGCGGTCGGCGCCCGTGCGATGGCCCTCTGGGTGGACAGCATGCTCGCCCTCCGCCAGGGCGACCTGGCCGTGGCGATGCCCAGACTGGAGGAATGTCACACCATGGCACGGCAGGCGGGCAACGAGGATGTCCTGCCGCTCGCCATCCGGACCTCCGGTCTCGCCGCCTTCTCCACCGGCGACGCGCCACGCGGCCTCGCGCTCCTGGAGGAGTCGCTCGCCCTCCACCGCGCCACCGGCGACCTCGACAGCATCGCCTTCAACCTCTACTACGCGGCCGTCTACGGCTCGATGGAGGACCCCGCGCGAGCCGCCAGGTTCGGTGAGGAACTACTGGCGCTGTGCGAGATCCGTCACGCTTCGATGTCACGCAGTCACGCCCAGCTGGCGCTCGGCATCGCCATGTGGAACCTGGGTGACTGCCGTCGTGCCGGGGAGCTGGTGAGCGAGGCGGCCGAGTTCGCCCAGGAGATCAACGACCGGTGGACCCTCACGCAGTGCCTGGAGGTGCTGGCGTGGACGGCCGGTGCCAGGGGGGACCACGAACGGGCCGCCAGGACGCTGGGCGCGGCCCACGCGTTGTGGCAGGTGGTGGGGACCGCACCGGCCCGCATTGGATACCACGCGAGGTGGCACGAACGGTGCGCGGAGCAGTCCCGCCGGAAGCTGGGAGAACGGGCTTTCACGGCGGCCTTCCGCGACGGGGCGAGGCACGGCCTGGAGCCCGGCGTCATCTCCGCGATCGGCGCATGATCGGGCGCGTCCAGGCTGGGTCCGAGGAGGACGCCAGGGCACGCTCTCCGCTCAATAGGCATTCTTGCAATCGGTTGTTGCAGAAATAGCGACGCAACCAGGCGAAACACGTAACGGTGTTTGCAGTTTTATCGGGATGTATTGACTGTGCTTGTCATGTAACGGCACTGTTTCTGCAACCGGTTGGCGTCGAACGCGCAGAGCACGACCCGGTGCGACGACCTGAAGGTCCACGGCCGCGGTCCCCTCCGGCCCGCAGCTCTGACAGCCATGCCTGAACAAACCCCCCACCGCAGGAATGGAGCTGGACGTGCACAAGAAGCGATCCATGGGAAGGAAACTGACGGTCGCGCTGACCGCCGGGCTCCTCACCACCGCCGGCCTGGTGGCCGCGCTCACCACACCGGCCTGGGCAGCCCCCGCCAACGGCGACTACACCCTGGTCAACGCCCACAGCGGCCTGTGCGCCGCCGTACCGGGGCAGAGCACCGGCGAGGGCGTGCAGCTCGCGCAGAACGCGTGCGCCGAGACCTCAGGACCGGTCTTCACGCTCACCGCCTCCGGCGGCGCCTACCAGATCAAGGCCAGGCACAGCGGCAGGTGCGTCGGCGTCCGTGACGCCTCCACCAGCGCAGGCAAGGCCGTCCAGCAGGAGACGTGCACCGGCGCCGCCTCGCAGAGCTGGCAGCTGGTCGCCGCCGGTTCGAACTACCGGGTGGTCAACGCCAACGGCGGCAAGTGCCTCAACGTCAAGGACAGCTCCACCGTGGTCGGCGCCGTCCTGCAGCAGAACTCCTGCGACTCGGTCACCTCCAAACAGTGGACCCTGCGCCCCGCGGGTGGCGGCCCCACGCCGACCCCGACCGTCACGCCGACGCCGAGCCCCACGCCCACCCCGACCGTCACCCCGACGACCCCGCCGGGCGGCGCGCTGTACGTGTCGCCCAGCGGCAGGGACGGCGCGACCGGCACGCAGTCGGACCCGACGACGCTCACCTCGGCGATCACGCGCGTCGCCGCCGGTGGGACGATCTACCTGCGCGGCGGGACGTACGCCTTCGCACAGACCGTCACCATCGCGGACGGGAACGACGGCACCCCCAGCGCCCGCAAGAAGCTGACCGCCTACCCCGGCGAGACGCCGATCCTGAACTTCTCGGCCCAGGCCGAGGACCCGGCCAACCGCGGTCTCGCAGTGAACGGGTCGTACTGGCACGTCAACGGCATCACCGTCGAGCGCGCCGGTGACAACGGGATCTTCGTGGGCGGCAGCGACAACATCATCGAGCGCACGGTGACGAGGTTCAACCGCGACACCGGCCTGCAGCTCTCGCGGATGCTCTCCACCACCCCCCGCGACCGGTGGCCCGCCGACAACCTCATGCTGAGCGTCCTCTCCCATGACAACGCCGACTCCGACGGCGAGGACGCCGACGGTTTCGCCGCCAAGCTCACCGTCGGCTCCGGCAACGTCTTCCGCTACGCCGTGGCGCGCAACAACATCGACGACGGCTGGGACCTCTACACCAAGACCGACACCGGGGCCATCGGGGCGGTGACCATCGAGGACTCCCTGTCGTACGACAACGGCACCCTCAGCGACGGCGGCCAGGCCGGCAACGGTGACCGCAACGGCTACAAGCTCGGCGGCGAGGACATCGGGGTCAACCACGTCATCCGGCGAAACATCGCGTACAACAACGGCAAGCACGGCTTCACCTACAACCGCAACCCCGGCGCCATGACGGTCTCCGACAACATCAGCATCGACAACACCGAACGCAACTACACCTTCGAGGCGGGCAGCTCGGTGTTCCGCAACAACGTCTCCTGCCGCGCCGGCAGCGGCAGCAACGACAAGATCGTCGGCAACGCCGACAGTTCCAACCAGTTCTGGTCCGGCACGAACGGCTCCCGCTGCGCCTCCTACTCCGGCGCCCTGAACTGGTCCTTCGCCGCAGACGGCCGCCTCGTCGTCACCTTCGGCGGCACCCGGGTCACGCGGTAGCCCCTTCTGGTCCGAGCGCCCCGGCCCCGTCCATACGACGGCCGGGGCGCTACGACATCGAACCCGTCACACACCCTGACGGCCGGCGCGCCACGCTCGCGATCCCGGTCGCCATGGGGAGAGCACGCAGCGATTTCTGCCGGCGCTCTTTCCGCAGGTTGCCGACGCTAAGGTGTCCGGATGCATATCGACGAATGGCTGCAGGCCATCCCGCCGCTGTGGATCTGCGCTCTGGTGGGACTGGTCATCGGGCTGGAGAGCCTGGGCATCCCGCTGCCGGGCGAGATCGTCCTGGTCAGCTCGGCCCTGCTGTCGGCCAAGGGTGTGGTGAGCCCCGTCTGGGTGGGCGTGTGCGCCAGCGTGGGGGCTATCGTCGGCGACTCGATCGGCTACGCCATCGGCAGGAGGGGCGGCAAGCCCCTCTTCGACCGTCTGGGCAGAAGGTTCCCCAAGCACTTCGGGCCGCACCACATCGCCAAGGCCGAGCACTACTTCCACCGCTACGGCATGTGGACGGTGTTCTTCGGGCGCTTCGTCGCACTGCTGCGCATCCTGGCCGGGCCGCTGGCGGGGGCGTTGCGCATGCCGTACTGGAAGTTCCTGGTCGCCAACGTACTCGGCGGCATCGTCTGGGCGGGCGGCACCACGGCGGTGATCTACTACCTGGGCATCGTCGCCGAGAAGTGGCTGAAGGGCTTCTCGTGGGTGGGGCTGGCGGCGGCCGTGCTGTTCGGGCTCGGCACCACCTGGTACCTCAAGAGGAAGGCGAGCAGGGCCTCATCGCTCGATGAGAGTGACCTCGAGGGAGTAGTGCGAAGCCCGGTAGACGTGTGAGCCGTGCTCGACGGCCCTGCCCTGGTCGTCGTAGGTGGTGCGGATCATGGTGAGCAGCGGCGCGCCCCTGCGCTCGTCGAGCAGCTTGGCCTCGGTCGCGGAGGCGGCGCGGGCGCCGATGCGCTGGTTGGCCACCCGCATCCGCACCCCGGCGGCGCGCAGCAGTTCGTACAGCCCCCTGCCCTGCAGGCCCTCGGGGGTCAGCGGCGCCAGGGCGAGGGGCAGCCAGTTGTGCAGCAGCGCCAGCGGCTCGCCCGAGGCGAAGCGCAGCCGCTCCAGGTAGAGGGCCTCGTCGCCGGGCGAGAGGCCGAGCACCTGGGCGACCTGCTCGTCGACCGGGCGCGGCTCGAGCGCCAGCACCTTCGTGGCCGGCTCCTGCCCCGCGCGGCGCAGGTCGTCGTAGAGGCTGGTGAGCTCGACCGAGCGCTTGACCTGGCCGTGCACGACCTGGGTGCCAACGCCGCGCTTGCGCACCAGCAGGCCCTTGTCGACGAGATACTGGATCGCCTGGCGGATGGTCGGCCTCGAGAGCCCGAGCCGGTCGGCGAGCAGGATCTCGTTGTCGAGCCTGGATCCGGGGGCGAGGTCGCCTCGCCTGATCGCTTCGGCGATCTGCTCGGCCACCTGGAAGTACAGCGGGACGGGACTGGAGCGGTCCAGGTCGATCGCCAGGTTCGCGGTCATGTGATCAGGCTACCGAGGTCAGAATGTCCTGACAAATATTTCCTGCACGTTGCAGGGACGGCAGGGGCACCCGAGGGGGCACAGGACCGGGGACGCGCCGCGGAGGGGTGGCACGCGCCCCCGGCCCTGGGAAGTCCCTGAGCCGAGGGCTCGGGGCTAGGCGAGGGGCAGGGGCCGGTAGTCGCAGTCGTAGCCGAAGTACCTCGGCCCCGCCAGCTCGAGCCCCGCGGGGGAGGTCCACCGCGGGTCGCAGGGCACCCCGATGACGGTGACGCGCAGGCCGTAGCGCATGGCCTCGGTGGTCACCGGCTCGCCGGTGTCGGTGTCGAGCACGCAGATGAGGTCGGGGGTGGTCGCGACGATCCCGCCGTCCCTGCGGGCCAGCAGGTGCTCGTTCTGGAAGCTGAGCTCGAAGGAGCCCGCCCCCGCCAGCAGCGCCTTGCCTCGCGCGAACCCGCCGGTGGTGCGGCGCTCGACGTCCACGACCTTGCCCGCGAACAGCTTCACGCCGCCGAGCACGGAGGTCGCCGCGGCCACGGGGTCGGCGTGGGCGGCCCGCGCCAGCCGTACGGCCCTGCCGAGGTCCTCGGCCAGCGTCAGGGTGGCGGGGACCAGGCCGTCGGCCAGCTGGTCGCCGCGCAGCACGGTGTCGGCGCAGGAGACCTGGCAGCCCATCTGCACGCAGGCCGCCCTGCCCAGCCGTTCGGCCCAGTGGTTGGAGATCGCGTCGACGACCAGGGTGTTGCCCTTGTCGTCGGCCAGGGCCATGGGCGTGTTGGACACCCCGATCAGGGTGGGGAGCACCATCTGCGCCTCCGGGAAGGCGCGGCCCATGGCGTCGCCGTCCACGAGGGGCAGTCCTGCCTGGGCGGCGGCCGCGATGGGGATCATCGAGTTCACGCCGCCGACCTCGATCGGGACGATGTGCGTGGCCTTGCGGCCGAGCACCGCCTCCAGCGCCCGCAGCGCGGCCAGCTCCTCGGTGCCGGCGGGCAGCTTCTCCAGCAGCACGGTGGGGGCGCCCATGCCCGAGATCGGCACCACGGTGGCGTCGGCCGGCACCTCGGCGATGTCGTAGAGGGCCACCGGGCCGTGACGGCGGATGGCCTCCCTGGCCAGCAGCTTGCCGACGTAGGGGTCGCCGCCTCCGCCGGTGCCGAGGATGCCGGCGCCCCTGGCCATGTCGTCCAGCTGGTCGATGCCGATCTCACGCATTGATCTTCTCCAAGTCCAGGTCGCCGACCGCCTTCACCCTGATGCGGGTCGCGTCGCCGGGCAGGTAGGCCAGCGGGACCTCCTCCACGTCGGCGATGCGCACGCTGCCCTCGCGCGCGCCCGCCCGCTCGGCGCGGGCCACGGCCTCCGCCTTGGCCTCGGCCAGCACGGTGTCGCGCGGGCCTGAGAAGACCCTGTCCACCTCGCCGCCGACCTGGGCGATGGCCGCTCCCACCGCGTTGGCCACGGCGTAGTGGTCGGGCCTGCGCACGTCCTCGAAGCCGGGCAGCTCCCTGATGAGGATGCTGCCGCCGCCCACCAGCACGACGGGCAGCGGGTCGGAGGAGGTGCGCATGCGGTCCACGGCGTCGGCCACCCGCTCGGCGATGAGCTTCAGCGGCCTGGCCGGGTCGAGCCCCGCGACCAGGGAGGGGTCGCCGATGTCGGCGTGGCCCGCGGCCACGGCCAGGTCGGTGGCTGTCAGCGTGCCGCCGCCGAACACCAGCGCCTCCTCGGGCAGCCGGTAGCCCACGCTGCGCGGCCCCACCGAGCCGTCCTCGGCGACCAGCGAGCCGCCGCCGATGCCGATCGACAGCACGTCGGGGATGCGGAAGTTGGTGCGGACCTCGGCGACCATCGCCTCGCCCGAGGCCTCGCGGGGGAAGCCGCCCACCAGGATGCCGACGTCGGAGGTGGTGCCGCCGATGTCGACGACCGCGCAGTCGGTCAGCCCCGACAGGTAGGCGGCGCCCCGCATGGAGTTGGTCGGCCCCGAGGCGAACGTGGCCACCGGGTAGCGCGTGGCCCGCGAGAGGTCCATGAGCGTGCCGTCGTTCTGCGACAGGAACAGCGGCGCGTCGATGCCGGCCACCTTGAGCGCCTGGCTGAAGGCGGCCACCGCGCGCTCGGCGAGCGGGCGCAGCGCCGCGTTCACGATCGTGGCGTTCTCCCTGGCCAGCAGGCCGACGCGGCCGATCTCGCAGGAGAGGGAGAGGTGCGCCTCCTGGCCCAGCTCGGCGGCGAGGATCTCGGCGGCGCGCCGCTCGGAGGAGTCGCTGACGGGGGAGAAGACCGAGGAGATCGCCACCGAGCGCAGCCCGCGCGCCCTGATGTCGGCGGCGACCCTGCGCAGCTCCTCGGGGTCGAGCTCGGAGATGGGGGTGCCGTCGTACTCGTGGCCGCCGTGACACAGGTAGGACGCGCCCTCGACGACCTTCCTGAGCCGTTCGGGCCAGTCGACCATGGGCGGCAGGGCCGCCGTGGCGGGCAGGCCCAGCCGTACGGCGGCGACGGGCTCCAGGCGGGCCGCCTCGACCAGGGCGTTGACGAAGTGCGTGGTGCCGATCATGACCGCGGACACCTGGGTGGCGCCGAGGCCCGCCAGCGCCGCGGCGACGCCGCCGGTGACGTCCTCGGTCGTGGGGGACTTGACGGTGGCGAGAACCTCGCCGCCGTCGCCGATGAGGGCGGCGTCGGTGTTGGTGCCGCCCACGTCGATGCCGATGCGCATAAGGGGGAGATCCTTCAGACGGTGACGAGTTCGCGGGAGCCGCGGACCAGGCCGAGCTTGCCCGCGACGATGTAGGCCAGGCCTGCGAGCAGCAGGGAGTTGAGCGCGGGGATGCCGATCCACTGGTGGTGCTCGCTCAGCCAGCCGACCAGCGCCGCGCAGGCCCAGATGACGAGCGTCGCGGGCACCCAGCCGGGCTCGGTCGCGGGGAGCTCGCCCCGCTCGCGGGAGGCGTCGAGGACCGGCCGCCAGCGTTTGACCACGAAGTACTCGGCCACCATGATCCCCGCGATCGGCGGGGTGATGACGCCGAGGATGAGCAGGAAGTCGGTGAACCGCTCGAGGATGCCCATCGCGGCCAGAATGCTACCGAAGATCCCGATGCCGATGGTCACCGCGACCCTGTTGAGCTTGAGGCCGGTCGTGGACTCGATGGCGTTCAGCAGGCCGAGCGAGGCGGAGTACAGGTTCCAGTTGTTGATCTTGACGGTGGCCGAGATCAGCACGATGACGCCGACCACGCCGGAGGAGGCGGTGATGATGGCGATGACGTCGGAGGACTTCACGGCGTAGGCCAGCAGCACGCCGGCCAGGCCGAGCACGTACTCGCCGAGGGAGATGCCCACCAGCGTCTGCTTGACCACGTCGCCCGCGTTGCGGTTGAAGCGGGTCATGTCGGGCGTGGTGACCGCGCCGACGATGTAGGAGCCCGCCACGATCGTGGCGCCCGTCGCGATCGAGATCGGCTCGCCGAACGGCGGCGAGGCGACCAGCCCGCCCAGATCGTGGCGGGAGATCTCCACCCACATCGCCCATCCGGCCAGGCCGAGGAAGGCAGGCACGGTGATGAAGGCCGTCATGCCCATCGCCTTGAACCCGCGGATGACCAGCGCGGTCACACCGAGACCCGCGATCAGGGACCAGGCCCAGAGGGGCAGCCAGTTCATGATCGAGTGCAGGCCGGCGGCGAAGACCGCGGTCTGCACGCCGAACCAGCCGAAGAGGCTGAGCGTGATGATGACGCCGATCAGGGTGGAGCCGTAGCGGCCGAACCCCGTCCACCTGGCCAGGACCGAGGTGGACAGGCCCTCGCGCATGCCGGCGATGCCGACGAAGATGCAGACGATCTCCAGGATCACCGAGCCGAGCGTGAACGCCCAGAACGCGCCCCAGAACGACAGGCCCGCGCCCAGGGTGGCGCCGAGCAGGAACTGGGTGAGGTCGGACAGCTGGCCGAAGCGCTGCACGGCCACGTTGAACCAGGGGTAGCGGGCGCTTTGCGGCACCCGCTCCAGTGGGTAGTCCTCGTCGGTGGTGGTTGTGCTCATGGAAGGTGTGCCTTTCGTGGGGGTCTCACAGCTGGGCGGGCGGGCCCGCGGCCCTGGCGCGCAGCCGTACGAAGGGGCCTGGCAGGTAGGCGAGCGGCGTGTCGGCGGCCTCGAGGATGCGCACGTGCCTGGGATCGGCGCCGGCCCTGACGGCGCTGGCCCTGGCCTCCTCGATCACCGCCTCGAGCGCCGCTGGCAGGTCGGAGCGGTCGGGCAGGCGCACGACGCGTTCGTACTGACCGCCGACCGGGCTGGTGGCCGCGCCGATGGCGCCCGCCGCCGTGCCGTGGGCCGGGTGCAGCCCGCCCGGCACGGCCCGCTCGCCTCCCCCGACGACCACGAGCGGCAGGCGGTCCGCGCCCGGCTGCATCCTGTCGACGGCCTCGGCCAGCTCGGCGGGCTCGAAGGGGCGGGGGACCCTGATCAGCTCGGGGATGCGCAGGCCGACGGGCACGCCGCCGATGCGGGCGCCGCCGGGTGCCTCCTCAGGGAAGCCGCCGGCGAGGGCGCCCACCCTGACGCGGCGCGCGCCGACGTCGGCCACCACGGCGTCCTCGAGGCCGGTCAGCACGCCCGCGCCGCGCAGCATGCTGGCGGGGCCGCTGCCCAGGCTGAGTCCCGGATGCCGCGCCAGGTGCTCCAGGCTCATCAGCGTGCCGTCGCCGCGGGTGACGTGGACGGCGGTGACCGGCGACAGCGCGGCCGCCAGGCGGGCGGCGACGTCGGTGGCGAAGCCGGACAGGGCGGCGTCGAGGACCGTGGCGTTCTCACGCTCGATCAGGCCGAGTGAGCCGAGGTCGGCCGACAGTGCGACGGGCAGGTCGCCCAGCTCGGCCCTGACGATGTCGGCGGCCTCGAGCTCCTGCTCGGCGTCGAGGGGCGAGAACAGGCCGGTGATCGCGACCGCCTGCGCCCTGCCCGCGACGCCGGCGGCGAAGCGGGCGACCGCGACGGTGTCCAGGGGCGTCCAGTCCTCGCGGTCCAGGCCGCCGCCGCCGTCCACGATCGCGGTCGCGGCGCAGACGGCCCGCAGCAGGTCCTCCGGCCAGCCGAACAGCGGCCGTACGGCCTGCGCCTCGTGCCCGCCGATGCGCAGGACGGCGACCTTGTACAGGCCGCGCCTGTCGTCCACGGCCGAGGCGGCGCCGCGCAGCCCGACCGCGACCTGCGCGAGGGGCGGCGCGCCGAGCCTTCCGAGCGCGGCGGCGACGCTGGCCACCGGGTCGCCGGGGACCGAGGCGACCTTGACGGTGGACAGGATCGCGTCGGCGTGACCGAGCAGGGCGGCGTCGGTGTTGGTCGGCCCGACGTCGACTCCGGCCTTCACGACGTCACCGGCCGGTGCGGCGGGGACGGGGCCGCGGCCGGGGGGTCCTCCCGGAGGGCGGAGGCGGCCGCGGGCGGGGGTCCCCCGGGGGGAGCGGAGGAGGTCGCGGGCACCGGCAGGGCGAACAGGCCGAACGCCTCAGGTCCTGCCAGCCTCAGTCCTTCGGGGGTGTGCCACACGGGGTCGCAGGGGACGCGCACGATGCTGACCCGCAGGCCGTACCTGACGTGCTCGGCGTCGACGGCCTCGCCGGTGCGGGAGTCGAGCATCGCGATCACGTCGGGGACGGCGGCGAGCGGCGCGCCGTCCTCCATGACGGCGAGGAACTCGGTGCCCGCCTCTACCCTGACCAGGCGGCCGAGGTCGGGCCCGAGGCCTTCGACGAGGATGGAGCCGGTCTCGGCGACCTTCCCCGAGATGAGGGGCGCGGGCAGCGTGGTGCCGAGGCGCAGCGCCCTGGTCACCGAGCCGAGCGCGGTGGAGGAGGCGACCTGGTGGCCGCGCAGCACGTACTCGCTGGTGGCCACCTGGCCGCCGAAGGGTTCGAGGGCGGCGCGGACCAGGCGCTCCAGCCAGCGGCCCGACACGTGGTCGATGACGACGGTCCTGCCGCGCCCGTCGCAGACCACGGCCGGGGTGGGGGAGATGCCGCGCAGCTGCATGACGGTCTGGTCCATGCGGGGGAAGGCGCGGCCCATGCCGTCGGCGTCGACCAGGGGCAGGCCCAGGCGGGCCGCCCACGCGACGGCCAGGCAGCCGTTCGCGCCGCCGATCTCGCTGGCCATGAGGGCGGCGACGGGCGTGCCGTACAGCTCCTCTATCTTCTGGCGCAGGTACAGGGGCTCGTCGGTGCCGCCGACCCGCTCGGACATCACCGCAGAGGAGCCCGCGGTCCCGACCGGCATGACCAGCAGATCGGGGTCGAGGTCGGCGGGCTGGACCACGCGGACGGGACCGTGGTCGTGCAGCGCCTGGAGGGCGGCGGCCCTGGCGATCGTCACGGGACCGCCGCCGCCCGAACCGAGGACGGCGCATCCCCTGGCGTAGGCGGGGAGCGACCCCGTGTCGATGTCCATGACTCCCACAGTAGGAAAGCCGCAGGTCACCTGGGGTGTGCTGACAGACCCTCTTTGGGGGATCGGTGTGCTGGTGGCACACTGAACGCATGTACACGGGCGATGACCTGCGCCGACTGGCCGGGCCCGCGCAGCCGCGGCCCGCCACGGGGGTGCGGCTGCTGGAAGACCTGCGCACGGTCGTGGACCAGCCGCCGGGCGCCGTGCTCGTGCTCACGGGCGAGGCGT
Organism: Nonomuraea recticatena; assembly: GCF_039533245.1. NCBI lineage: Bacteria > Bacillati > Actinomycetota > Actinomycetes > Streptosporangiales > Streptosporangiaceae > Nonomuraea > Nonomuraea recticatena. The sequence continues at coordinate 206,638 of NZ_BAAATE010000012.1, forward strand.
CGCTGCGGGCCACCGGCTACCGCCTGGAGGTGGTGCTGCGCGACGCGGGCTCGGCGGGCGAGGCGGCGCTGCTGCTGACCGCGCCGGTGGAGGTGGCGCGCTCGGCCGGCGCCCTCGCCGAGCGGGCAGGGGTGGCGCTCCTGGCGGCGCCCGACGGGACGGAGCTGGCCTGGCTCGTCGTCGTCGGCGCCCCCGCCATCGCCGGTGAGGCCGCCGACGCGCTGGTGAGAGCGGAGAAGGCGGTGCGCGGCGTGCTCGCCGCAGCCGGAGCGCCTGAGCGGCTGGCCGCCGAGGCGGGCGCGGCGCTCGGCGTCGAGGTGGCGGCGGACTTCTCCGCGCAGGAGCGCGACGACCACCTGGGCAGGGCGACGCGGATCGTGCTCAAGCTGGCCGAGCTCGCGGCGGCGGCGGGCCCCTCGGAGGAGGCGCCGGCCCGCTCGCGCGCCCAGGTGCTGACCGAGCTGCTGGTCGCGCCGGAGAAGCAGGCCCAGGAGCTGGCCCCGAGGGCGCGCACGCTCGGGCTGCCCGTCGACGGGTGGCACGTGGTGCTGCGGATGGAGGGCCCCGAGCCCTACGCGCTGCTCGACACTCTCGCGACGCGGGCCGCGCGGCTGGTGCGGGAGCTGGTGGGGCCCGAGTGGAGCGTCACCATGGCCGACGGGGCGCTGATCGTGGTGCGCACCTCGGCGCACGATCCGGGGCGCGCGGGCCTGCGCGCGGCCGCCAGGGACGCGGCGCTGCTGCTCGAGCGCGTACGGCCGGCCGGCGCCGACCTGCGATGCGGTGTCAGCACCGCCCACCAGGGGCTGCTGGGGTTGCGCACCTCGGCCTCCGAGGCCCGTACGGCCGTGCGCAGGGGCTCCTCGGCCCTGACCACCTACGACCTGGCCGGCCTGGACCGGATGCTGGAGGAGTGGTACTCCTCCGACGCGGCGCAGCAGGCGGTGAGAGAGCTGCTGCAGCCGATCATGGAGCAGAAGAAGGCCGGGCTGCTGCTGGAGATCCTGCGGGCCTACCTCGACCACCACGGCTCGCCCGCCAGGGCCGCCGAGGAGGTGCGCATGCACCGCAACGCCGTCAGCAGGAACGTCAGGCGCATCGAGGAACTGCTCCAGGCCGACCTGGACGACCCCCAGCAACGCCTGGCCCTCCAGCTCGCCTGCAGGGCCGCGCGGGTCTGAGGCGCGGGGGCCGCGACGCTGGGCCGGAGCCGGGGCTCAGACCGGCGGCGCGCCGTGCTCGCGCCGGTGGACGGCGCCCGCCTCGACGTGCTCGATCATGACGCGCTCGGCGGTGGCCCCGTCGCCCTCCTCCAGCGCCCGCAGGATCCGCTCGTGCGCCTCCAGCTGCCGCGCCGCCACCTTGGGGTCGAGCCACAGCGAGGCCGTGGCGGGCACGGGGAAGCTGGCCCGCACCGCTCTGGCGTGCTGGCCGAGGAAGGCGGGCCCGCCGATGTCGGCGATCCGCAGGTGGAAGCGTTCCGAGCCCGCGCCCAGCCCTTCCAGCCGCCCTGCCGCGGCGGCCTCGACCATCGAGCGGTGCAGCTCGCGCAGGTCGGCCAGCTCGACGGCCGTGACGCGGGAGGCGGCCAGCCTCGCCCCCAGGCCCTCCACCACCGCGCGCACGCCGTAGAACTCCGCCAGCGCCTCGTCCCCGAGATCGACGACCGTCGCGCCGTGGTGCGTCTCGTAGCTGATCAGCCGGTCCTTCTCCAGGCGGCGCAGGGCCTCTCTCACCGGGGTGACCGACACCCCGAGCCTGGCGGCGACGGCCGCGGCGCGCAGCGCGGTGCCGCCGGGGATCTGGCCCGTCCTGATCTCCTCCAGCAGCACCTCGTACGCGTAGTCCGCTTTGCTCATGGGCGCTCGCATAACTTATAAGATATAGGACTATGACCAGTCTTGCCGATATCCGAGTGATTGACGCGGCGACGTTGTTCGCCGGGCCGTCCGCCGCGATGATGCTGGGCGACTTCGGCGCCGACGTCATCAAGATCGAGCACCCCAGTCGCGGAGACCCCTCGCGCGGGCACGGGGCCGCCAAGGACGGGGTCGGCCTGTGGTGGAAGTCGCTCTCGCGCAACAAGAGGGCCGCGGCCGTCGACCTGTCCAAGCCCGAGGGGCAGGAGATCCTGCGCCGCCTGGTGCGGGAGTCGGACGTGCTGGTGGAGAACTTCAGGCCTGGCACGCTGGAGCGCTGGGGCCTCGCGCCTGAGGACCTGCTGGCGCTCAACCCCCGCCTGATCGTGGCGAGGATGACCGGGTTCGGCCAGTTCGGGCCGATGGCGAGCCGGCCGGGGTTCGGCACGCTGGCCGAGGCGATGAGCGGCTTCGCCTCGATGACGGGCGAGCCCGAGGGGCCGCCGACGCTGCCGCCGCTCGCGCTGGCCGACGGCATCGCGGGACTGGCGATGGCCTACGCCGTCATGGTGGCGCTGCACGCCCGCGAGCGGACCGGACGCGGCCAGGTCGTCGACATGGCCATCATCGAGCCGATCATGGGCCTGCTCGGACCGCAGATGACGGCCTACAAGGCGCTCGGAGTCGTGCCGCGGCGCACGGGCAACCGTTCGAGCAGCAACGCTCCCCGCAACACCTACCGCACCAGGGACGGCCGCTGGCTGGCCGTCTCCACCAGCGCGCAGACCATCGCCGAGCGCGTGGTCACGCTGGTGGGCAGGCCCGACCTGGTCGCGCAGCCGTGGTTCTCCAGCGGGGCGGGCCGGGTAGAGCACGTGGAGGAGCTGGATGAGGCGGTCGGCTCGTGGATCGCCGCACGTGACGCGGAGGAGGTCGTGGCCCGCTTCGAGGAGGCGCAGGCGGCGATCGCTCCGATCTACAACGTAAAGGACATTGCCGAGGATCCGCAGTACGAGGCGCTGAACACCTTCGTCGAGCTGCCCGACGAGGAGCTGGGTTCGGTGACCGTGCAGAACGTGCTGTTCAGGCTGTCGGAGACCCCCGGCGAGGTGCGCTGGACCGGACGACCACTCGGCCGCGACACCGACGAGGTGCTGGGCGATCTCGACTACACGCCCGAGCAGATCAAGCAACTGCGGGAGAACGGGGTGATCGCATGAACCTCACGTGGCTCTATGTTCCGGCTGACAGGCCCGAGCGGTTCGACAAGGCCGTGACGTCGGGCGCCGACGTGGTGATCATCGACCTGGAAGACTCCGTCGCCCCCTCCCGCAAGGAGGAGGCCAGGCGCAACGCGGTCGCCTACCTGCGCGGCGGGGCGCCCGCCGTCCATGTGCGGATCAACGACCCGGCCACCGACGAGGGCCAGCTCGACCTGCGGGCGCTGGAGGGGCTCCCGATGGCGGGGGTGCGCGTGCCGAAGGTGGAGTCGCCCGCGGCGGTGGACCTGGTCGATCTGGACGCTCCGATCCACGCGCTGCTGGAGTCGGCGGCCGGTGTGGTCAACGCGGTGGCGATCGCGGCGCACCCGAGGGTGGCCGGCGTGGCGCTGGGCGAGCAGGACCTGATCGCCCAGCTGTCTCTCACCGACGAGGCGGCGCTCGACCAGCTGCGTATCAGGGCGGTGCTGGCCGCGGCCGCGGTGGGACTGCCGCCGGTGCCGATGTCGGTGTACGCCAACGTCGCCGACGACAAGGGGCTGCTGGCCTCGACCAGGCGTGGGCGGGGATTCGGGCTGTTCGGCCGCACCGCGATCCATCCGCGGCAGCTGCCGGTGATCCGCGAGGCGTTCAGGCCGTCGGGGGAGGAGGTGGCCGCCGCGCGGGAGATCGTGGAGGCCGCCGAAAGCGCCGTCGACGTGGGCGCGGTCGCGCTGCCCGACGGCCGCCTCGTGGACGCGCCGATCATCACGAGGGCGCGCCGCACGCTCGCGCTGGCCGAGCGGCTCGCCCTCTGAGCCTACGGCGGGGCGCGCCGTCAGGAGGGCGGCGCCCAGCGCTGCTCGAGCTCCTCGTCCGTGGGCGGAGGGCCGGGCAGCGGCTGGTGGGCGGGGGGGTTGCGCAGGGAGTCGAGCACCAGCGTCAGGTAGCGGTGCCGCAGCTCGGTGGTGCGCTGCCCGTCGCCGAGCTTGATGGAGGCGATCTGCTCGAACAGCAGCGCGATGTCGGCGGCGGTCACGTCGGGGCGCAGCGCGCCGGCCTTCACCGCGCGGTCGTGGACCTCGATGGCCAGCTGGGAGGCGCGCGCGGAGGCGTGGTAGAGCTCCTCGGTGGGCTGGAAGGTGCCGGCCAGCGCGATGGTGAGAGAGCTGGAGTCGGCGTCGACGATGTCGCGCATGTACGTCGTGAACGCCTCCCACGGGTCCCCCCGCATCGCCAGTGACTTCTCCGAGGCGGCGATGTAGAGCTCGAGGCCGTCGCCGCAGAGCTTCTGCAGCAGCCCCTCCTTGCTGCCGTAGCGGCGGTAGAGCGCGCTGATGCCGACCCCCGCCCGCTCGGACACCGCCGAGATGGGCGCGCTCGGATCGGTGGTGAAGACGGCTCTCGCCGCCTGGAGGATGGCTTCGTCGTTGCGGGCGGCCTGAGCACGGCGGCCGCTCATCGGTGTGGCGGTCATGACACGACCATACTACGGAACGAACGATTCCGTTCTGTATCCAGTTCATTAGTCCTAATGTCACGACAAATTGTTGACGAAGGGGTGACCGCGCGTTTACATCAAGGACGAGCCCGATGGTCTTGGAGGTATCGCATGAAACGAACCCCGATCGTGCTGGTCCTGGCAGGCGCGCTGGCCCTCGCGGGCTGCTCGGGCGGTGGCGCGGCACAGTCCGCCGCCCCCGCCACGGCGCCCGTCGGCTCGCCGGTTCCCACCGCGGCCCCCGCCGGAGGGGGCGGCACCTACGCCGTCATCACCCACGCGGCACCCGGCGACTCCTTCTGGGACGTGGTCAAGAACGGGGCGGAGGCCGCGGGCAAGCAGTACGGTGCGAGCGTCACCTACCAGGGCGACGGCGACGCGGCCAAGCAGTCGCAGCTCATCGACCAGGCGGTCACGCAGAAGGTCGACGGGATCGTGGTCTCGATGGCCAACCCCGACGCGCTGAAGGAGTCGATCGGCAAGGCCGTCGCCGCCAAAATCCCGGTGATCACCGTCAACTCCGGCCTCGACCGCTCCAAGGAGTTCGGCGCCCTCACGCACGTCGGCCAGTCGGAGGACGTGGCGGGGCGCGGCGCGGGCGAACAGCTCAAGGCGGCGGGCGTCACCAAGCTGCTGTGCGTCATCCACGAGGCCGGCAACGTCGGCCTCGACCAGCGGTGCAAGGGCGCCGAGCAGACGCTCGGCGGATCGGTCGAGCGCCTGCAGGTGGATGTCAGCAACCTGGCCGACGTCAGCTCCAAGGTGACCGCGAAGATCCAGTCGGACCAGGCGATCAACGGCGTGCTGGCGCTCAACCCCGCCGTGGCCATCGCGGCGAGGGACGCGCTCAAGGACGCGGGCTCGCAGGCCAAGCTGGGCACCTTCGACCTGTCGGGCGACGTGGTGACCGCCATCAAGGACGGCGAGGTCCTGTTCGCCGTCGACCAGCAGCAGTACCTGCAGGGCTGGCTGCCGATCACCTTCCTGCACCTGTACAAGTCCAACCTCAACACCGTCGGCGGCGGGCTGCCGGTCAACACCGGCCCGGGATTCGTGACCAAGGACAACGCCGAGCAGGTCGCCAAGCTCGCAGAGAGCGGAACCAGGTGAGCTCCGCGGCCGCCGACGAGCGCCTGGCCGACGTCGGCCGCCTGCGCCGCCTGCTGATCAGGCCGGAGCTCGGCGCGGTCGTCGGCGCGGTGGTGGTCTTCTCCTTCTTCGCGGGGCAGTCGGAGGTCTTCCGCTCGGTCGCGGGCATCGCCAACTGGCTCGACCCCGCGGCCACCCTCGGCATCATGGCGGTCGCGATCGCGCTGCTGATGATCGGCGGCGAGTTCGACCTGTCGGCGGGCGTGCTGACCGGCACCACGGGGCTGGTGCTGGTCACGCTCGCGACCAGGTTCGGGTTCAACGTGTGGCTGGCGATGCTCGCGGGCCTGGCGGTGGCGCTGGCCGTGGGCTTCGCCAACGGCCTCATCGTCACCAGGACGAGACTGCCCAGCTTCATCGTCACGCTGGGCACCTTCCTGATGCTGCAGGGGCTCAACCTGGGCGTCACCAAGGCGCTGACCGGCACCGTCCAGGTCGCGGGCCTGCGCAGGGCCGAGGGCTACGAGTCGGCAAGGGCCGTCTTCGGCGGCACCGTCGGCGACAGCGGGTTCAGGGTGGCCATCCTGTGGTGGGTGCTGGCGACCGTGGTGGCCACCTGGGTGCTGATGCGCTCCAGGGCGGGCAACTGGATCTTCGCGGTCGGCGGTAACGAGCAGGCCGCGCGCGCGGTCGGCGTGCCGGCCGCCCGCACCAAGATCGCCCTTTTCATGACCACGGCCTTCGCGGCATGGCTGGTCGGCTCGATCCTGGCGCTGCGCTACACCTCGGTGCAGGCCAGCTCGGGCATCGGCCAGGAGTTCATCTACATCATCGCCGCCGTCATCGGCGGCTGCCTGCTCACCGGCGGGTACGGCTCGGCCATCGGCGCCTCCATCGGCGCCGTCATCTTCGGCATGGCCGACAAGGGCATCGTCTTCCTCGGCTGGGACGCCGACTGGTTCAAGTTCTTCCTCGGGGCGATGCTGCTGCTGGCCACGCTCGCCAACCGTCTGGTCCGCCGCTACGCCGAAGAGGTGAAACGTTGATCCTCCAGACCAGGGACGTCGGCAAGTCCTTCGGCAGCGTGCTGGCGCTGCGCGGGGTGTCCATGAGCGTGGCCGCGGGCCAGGTGACCTGCGTGCTGGGCGACAACGGCGCGGGCAAGTCGACGCTGATCAAGATCCTGGCGGGGGTGCACCAGCACGACTCGGGCGAGCTGCTCGTCGACGGCGCGCCCGTGCGCCTGTCGAGCCCGCGAGACGCGCTGGACAGGGGCATCGCCACCGTCTACCAGGACCTGGCGATGATCCCGCTCATGTCGGTGTGGCGCAACTTCTTCCTCGGCTCGGAGCCGGTCAAGTCCATGGGGCGCTTCGACGTGGCACGCGCCCGCCGCGTCGCCCGCGAGGAGCTGCGCGCGATGGGCATCGACATCCGCGACGTCGACCAGCCCGTCGGCACGCTGTCGGGCGGAGAGCGCCAGTCGGTGGCGATCGCCAGGGCGGTGCACTTCGGGGCGAGGGCGCTCATCCTCGACGAGCCCACCTCCGCCCTCGGCGTCAAGCAGGCGGGGGTGGTGCTGCGCTACATCGCCAAGGCTCGCGACCGCGGCCTCGGGGTGGTGTTCATCACCCACAACCCGCACCACGCCTACCCGGTCGGCGACCGGTTCCTGCTGCTCAACAGGGGGACGAGCATCGGCGAGTACGGCAAGGCCGACATCACCCGCGAGGAGCTGACCACGCTCATGGCCGGGGGCTCGGAGCTGGAGCAGCTGGAGCACGAGCTCAGAAGGGAGTGAGCGATCTCCGCGTACAGCAAGATAGATCCCGACATTTCATGATGTGTGCTCCCGTAATGGTGGCTCCCGTGACGTGAGCTCTCGTGATCCGAGCTCGTGAGGGGGCTCGCATGAGGGGCGATGTCATGAGGGCGATCTTGTGACGGGGGTTCTCGTGAGGGGGGATCTCGTGGCGTGGGGACGAGGGGGAGCGATGGTTCGCTGGCGCGCTGTGGTGCCGGTCGTGGCCGCTGTCATGGTGGCGGGTCTGGGGGCGGCGCCGGCCGCTCACGCGCGGCCGGCGGAGAAGGTCGTCTACCTGACCTTCGACGACGGGCCGTCCGAGTACACGTCGAAGGTGCTCGCCATCCTCGGCGAGCACGGCGTGCGGGCCACGTTCTTCCAGCTCGGCGTCAACATCAAGGAGAACAGGGCGCTGACGAGGAAGGTGTTCGAGCAGGGCCACAGCGTCCAGAACCACACCTGGTCGCACCCCGACGTGCGCGGCCTGTCGTGGCCGGCGTTCAGGCGGCAGGTGCTCCACACCGACGCCGAGATCAGGAAGCAGACGGGGTACACGCCGCAGTGCCTGCGCCCGCCGTACGGGGCGGTGGACAAGCGGGCGCGCAAGCGCGCGGCGGCGCTCGGCAAGCAGGTCCGGCTCTGGACGGTGGACCCGCGCGACTGGGCCAGGCCCGGCTCGAAGGCGATCGCCAAGCGGGTGCTGGCGAACGTCAGGCCGGGCGGCATCGTGCTGCTGCACGACGGCGGCGGCGACAGGAGGCAGACGGTCGCCGCCCTCCCCAAGATCATCAAGACGTTGAAGGCGCGCGGTTACTCCTTCCACCGCCTGTGGTGCGGCTGATCCGAGCGTGACGGCCCCTGCCGCTCCTGGCCGCGGAAGCAGGGGGTGTCCGGCGATGCCGACAAAGCACCCTAAAGTGGCTGATCGGCCATCGCCAAGGGTCGATGGGACAAAGACGCGAACGAGAGGGCAACGATGACGCGCCAGGCAGTGTGGGCGGTTGTGACCGGCATGTACGACGCCTACACCAGGGGGGACAGGGCGGGCATCGACCGCCTGCTGCACCCGGAGGCCACGATCTTCGACTCGGCGGCCCCCGACCTGATCACCAGCAGGGCGCAGCTGGACAAGGTGCGGGACGCCAGGCCGACCGACGGCCCCGCCGAGACCGGTCTGCACGCCTACGACGAGGTCGTGGACGTGTGGGGGGACACCGCGCTGGCCCGCTACCTGCTGCGCGTCGACTACGCCGCGGGGGAGCCCGAGATCGTGCGCACCACCACCGTGCTGCGTCACCTCGACGGGGAGTGGCTCATCGTGCACGTGCACGAGAACAGCCTCTGACCTGCGGGTATTCTGAGGCCTCAAGGCAAGGCGCACAGCGCGGCCCGCCGGGCCGGTGCGTCGTGCACAGCGGAGGAGGGAGGGGGCGGCCCTATGGTGCGCCATATCCCCACAGCGCCCCCCTCCTCCGAGGAGTCTCCATGACCGCCACCGACGCCCGCACGCTGCCCATCGGGGCGGCCTTCGATCGGATGCTGTTCACCAGACGGCACGTGCTCATCGCCCTCGCCCTGTTCATCGCCTTCGTCATCGAGTCGTGGGAGCAGCTCGCCCTCATCTACGTCTCGGGCGACCTCGGCGAGTCCTTCGGCATCGACGAGGCGGGCATCGGGATCGTGCTGTCGGCCGTGGCCTTCGGCATGATCCCGGGGGCGCTCATCTGGGGGCCCGTCTCCGACAGGATCGGCCGCAAGCCCGCCGCCTTCTGGTCGCTGCTTGCCTACGGAGCGATCGCCTTCGCCTCGGCCTTCGCCCCGAACATGGCCACGCTGGTCACCCTGCGGGTCGCCTCGGGGCTGGCGCTGGCGGGCGTCTACACCATCACCTTCCCCTACTTCCTCGAACTGCTGCCCACCAGGAGCAGGGGCAGGGCGGCGGTCTACCTGTCCATCGGCTGGCCGATCGGCATGCTGGCCGCCATCGGCGCGTCGGTGGCGCTGGGCGACCTCGGCTGGCACGTGGTCGTCATCGCCAGCGCGGCGGCGGGGCTGTGGGCGTTCGCGATCAGGGCGTGGGTGCCGGAGTCGCCGTACTGGCTGGCCGCGCGCGGACGGCAGGAGGAGGCCCGCCAGGTCCTGCGCGAGCTGGGCAGCCCCGACCACGACGCGACCTTCACCGTGGCGACCGAGCGTGTGGGCCGCCCCCTCGACCTGCTGCGCGGCAGGCTGACGAAGATCACCGTGGCGATGCTGCTGCTGAACTTCGCCTTCAACTGGGGCTACTGGGGCCTGCAGACCTGGCTGCCGACGCTGCTGCAGGACAAGGGCCTGACCTTCGACGCCTCGCTGGGATTCGCGGCGCTGAGCGCGCTGATGATGATCCCCGGCTACGTCAGCGCCTCCCTGCTGACCGGGCGCTTCGGACGCAAGAAGGTGTTCCTGGTCTACGTGGTGGCCGCGGCGCTGGGCGGGCTGTGGTTCGCGCTGGCCGACTCCACCTTCGAGCTCTACGCGGGCAACTTCGTGCTGTCGTTCTTCAGCCTGGGCGCGTGGGGCGTCTGGAACACCTGGAACGGCGAGTTCTACCCGACGGCCCTGCGCGGCACCGGCTACTCCTGGGCCACGGCCTCGCAGCTGGTGGCCACGACGGTGGCCCCGTCGGCGGTGGGCGCGCTGCTGGCGGGCGCCACGGGATTCACCGCGACCATGCTGGTCATCAACGCGTTCATGGTGGTCACGGCGCTGCTGGCGGTGCCGCTGCCCGAGACCGAGGGGCGCGGCCTGGAATGATCCTCGGCGTCGCTCCCGGACGGTCCTCGACCACGGTCGCGGTCGTCCGCGACGGTGTCCTTGCCTGGTGGCGCGCCTATGACGGCGCCCTGCTCCCAGCCGGCGACGGCGAGGGCCTCCCCGCCTCCGCTCGTGCCTCTGCCGGCTCGGTGGGGAACGGGCCCGCCGAGGCGGGTCTCGGCGAGGTGAGGGCGGCCTGTGTCGCGGTCGACCTCGACGACGTGCGCGCCGCGCCCGTCGCCGCGATCAGGGTGGGCGGCCCGTGCCCGCCGGCGCTGGGCCCGCAGGTGACGCACCCGCGCGGGCTGGCCACGATCGTGCGCGGCGGCCACAGCCTCACCCGGCGCCCCCTCGCCCCTCTCGACGCCGCCGCCGTGCGCGCCTTCGCCGCCGGGTGCGGGCTGGCGGACTTCGCGGTGACGGCGACGGGCTCGCCGGTGCTGGCCGACCACGAGCTCGCGGTGGCCGAGCTGATCGCCGCCGAGGTGCCGGGCGCGCGCATCACGCTGTCCTACGAGTTCGGACGGCCTGGGCTGCGCGAGCGTGAGCGGCAGGCGATGCTCAACGCGGCGTTGCGGCCCGAGGCCGAGCGCCTGGCGGACGCGGCGGCCTCGTGGCTCGAGGGCATCCCGCTGTACTTCGCCAGGAGCGGCGAGGGCCTGGTCTCGGCGCACTACTTCCGCCGCTACCCCCTGATCTGTCGCGAAGGCGCCACCGCCGCCGCCCTGCACGGAGCCCACGCCCTGCCCGGCCCACACTCCGGACGCGCCGTCTCTCCTGGGCCCACGGGGAAGACCGAGGCCGCGCCGCCATGCCCGGCGGACCGCGGGCGAGGGAGTGCGGCCGTCTCGCCGGGCTCGGTGGCCGGTGCGGGGGAGGGCGGAGGCTTCCCGCCGGATGTGGCGGCCGCCTTCGGGGCCGCGCTGGCGGGACCGCTGGCGGAGGTGGAGCGGATCGTCCAGGCCAGGGGAAGGGCCGAGCTCGACAGGGCGCTGGCCGACGCCCGCGACGAGGCGCTGACCAGGGTGGTGAGCGCGGGAGCCGCTCCCGGCTCGGCGCGCATCGGCGAGGTGACGGTCAACCCGCTGTCCTACCTGCCCGACGGCCTCTACCGGGTCCGGGTCACCGCCGCGGGGACCACCCCATGATCGGGCGTGAGGAGTTGCCCGTGCTGGCGGCGGGGTCGAGGCTGTTCGCGACGGGCGCCGCCGAGTCCTCCTTCCAGCTGGCGGTGGACTGGGCGGACGCGGTGCTCGACACGCCCGTGGACCTCGTCGCGGCCGGAGACCTGCCGCCCGGCACCCTGTGCGTGGCCGTCAGCCTGGTCGGGTCGACGACCGCCCTGGGCGAGCAGCTGCCGGTAGGGCAGGAGCCCGCTCGTGCCGTACGGGCGCTGGAACGCAGGCTGGGCAGGCGCGCGGGCGCGGTCGTCGCGCTGAACCTGGCGGCGGAGAACGCGCTGCTTCCGCTGATCGCCGCCGCCTCGCTGGGGCTGCCCCTGGTGGACGGCGACGGCTCAGGGCGCGTGTTCCCGCTGGTGGAGCAGACCACCTACACGCTGGGCGGGGTCAGCTCCACCCCGCTGGCGCTGGCGGGGCCCTCGGGCGAGCTGGTGCTGCTGGAGACCGCGCCCGACAGGGTGGAGGAGACGCTGCGGCCGGTGGTGCTGTCGTTCGGCGGGTGGGGGCTGGCCGCCTGTTACCCGATGGAGGCCGCCGAGCTGGCGCGGGTAGTGGTGCCGGGCACGGTGTCGCTGCTGCTGGAGGCGGGCAGACCCGGTGCGCCGCGTTCGGTGGCCGCGCCGTACGGCGTGCGCAGGTTGTGCGAGGGCCGCATCGTCGCGGTGGAGGGCAGCAGCGGGCACGGCGCGGACGTGACGCTGCCGTCGGCGCCGTCGAGCATCGCGGTGGAGGAGAGCGAGGGGCTGGGACGGCTGGTGCGGCTGGAGGCGCACAACGAGATCGTGCTGGCCCTGGCCGACGGGGCGGCGGTGGCGATGGCGCCCGACCAGATCTGCATGATCTCGTCGGCGGACGGGGTGGTGGTGGACGTCGACAAGGCGAGCCCGGGGATGCGTGTCGAGGTGCTGGTGCTGCGCGCGGCCCCGGCGTGGCACACCGAGCAGGGCAGAGCCCTCGGCGGCCTGCGCGCCTTCGGGGTGCCGCTGTGAACGGGCCTGGTGAGCGAACAGGGAGCTGGGCGGAGGCGGGTGTGGTGGGTTGAGTCGTCGTCGCGAACCGAGGGGGAGTGGCGGTCACACGGATCGGCGCACGGAGCCGGGCGTGGTGGGCGGAGCGGGGGAGGCGTGAGTGGAGTGGTGGAGTTGTGAGCGGGCCACGTGGTGCGGTGGGCGGGGCGGCGGAGTGGGAGGCGCCCGTCACGGTGGCCGAACTGGTCAACGGCGGGCCGCTGGCGGGCGCGCGGATGTACGGCGTGGGGGAGAGCCCCGTCCATCAGGTGCGCATCGTCGACGAGCTGGCCGTCTTCTCCTCGGTGGCGCCGCACACGGCCGTGGTGCTGATCGGCGCGGCGGCCAGCGGCGGCTGGGCGGTGGAGATGGCGATGCGGCGGGCCTGGGAGCAGGCGGCGGCCTGCGTGATCGCCCCTGTCGGCGCGGTGGGGGCGGGCTCAAGCGCGGTGCTGTCCGAGCGGCTCGGCATCACGCTGGTGTTCGTGACGGCCGATCCGCTGGTGACGGCGGTGGAGGTGGCCTCCGCGGCGGCTCGTCCCGCGGCGGCGCGCACCCAGCTGGTGGCGCGCTGCGCGACCAGGCTGGCGGAGGCCGGAGCCTCGGCGCGGCGGGTGCTCGGGGTGCTGAACGCGGAGCTGCCTGGCACGTCGGTCGCCTTCGTCGACGAGTACGGCACCCGCCTGGCGGGCCGGGCGGCGGCGCTGTCGTCCGGGCTCGTGGGGGCGTGGCCGGCCGAGGTGGTCGTGCGGGGGCCCGCCGGTGAGGTGCTCGGCAGGCTGGTGGCCGGGGGTCCCGCGAGGTCGGCGGGCTGGCCTTCGGTGGTGCGCACGGTGCTGGAGCTGGCCGTCGCTCCGCTGGCGGCGTGGGCGGCGAGCGAACGGCTGGCGGCCGCAGGCGACTTCGCCCTCCAGTCCGCCCTGGCCGAGCGCCTGCTGTCGGAGGTCGCGAGCGGCCCGGAAAATTTGGAGGACACAGCCGGCCCCGACGTTCCCGGCAGCCTCGGCGGCTTTGAGGATACTGACGCCTCCGACGTTCCCGGCGACCTTGGCGGACGGTCAGGCCGGCGCGCTGATGACCGTAGGGCTGGTGAAGGGGTCTGGGCCAGGGCGGTGGCGTTGGGGTGGGCCGTGCGCGGGCCCGTGTCCGCCTTCATGGTCAGACCGTCCGGATGGACGGCGGGCAGGCAGGACGCCCCCAGGGCCGGCGAGGTGATCGCGGCCACGCTGGGTGGGGCTCCGGTAGTCAGGCGGGGTGACGGCTGGGCGGGCTGGTCCGCGCTCGAACCCGGCGAACTGGCCGAGCGGCTCGGCGCGTGCCTGCGAGCCCTGCCATGGCCGTGCGCCGCGGGAGTGGGCACCCCCGTGACGGGACTGCGCGCCGTGGGGGAGTCGCTGCTGGGCGCGGAGGCGGCGGCGTTCCTGGCAGGGAGCGGGCGTGTGGCCCGTTCGGACCGGCTGGGGCCCGCCGAGTTGCTGGCCGCCATTCCGGGGGGAGTTCTCAGGGCGCCGGCCACGGTCGTCCTGCGGCCGCTGATGGCCGCCGACAGGGAGGGCACGCTGCTGGAGACGCTGGGGGCGGTGCTGAGCGAGGGCGGCGCCGTCCGGGCGGCCGAACGGCTGGGCGTGCACCGCAACACGGTCACCGCGCGGCTGGAGCGGATCAAGGAGGTGGGCTACGACCTGGACGACCCGGCGACCAGACTGGCCCTGCACCTGGCCTGGCACGTGATCAGACAAGGCGGATCTACGTTGTAAAGGACGCCGGTGGTGTCATATCCCTGCCCGGCCCCGAACCGACGGATGCTCGTTGGCCAGGATCGTCCCAGGGCAACCGCATCCGGTACGTCGGCGCTACCACCCGACTACCACTGCGCTTGGATTCGTGTTGTCGGCTTGATCGGCTTCTGACTTCTGGCGGGCGAGGGTCAGATGTGAGCCCTGATCTGGCGCACGGGGTGCCCGAGCGCCTCCGCGAGCGCAGCCAGCTCTTCGTTGGTGAACCAGCTACGGTCGGGATTCCAGACGGCGATCTCGAAGCGGGCGAATCCACACGGCCAGTCGTAGTCCAGCGCGTCCAGGGCCGATTCGACGCCGCAGCAGGGGAGCTCGACCGCCAGGGTGGCGAAGCCGTCCTCGCAGTTCGCTTCCAGAAGAGCTGACCACCACTCGGTGCCGATCGACATCCCGCAGTGCGGACAGCCGATCCTCTCCAGGTTCTGGCCGCAGTCGACGGCGGTGAGCCTGTCGTGCCACGTGACGTCGATCTCGGCGTCGACGCCGCCGGGCGTGCCGGGTGCCAGGTCCGCGACCATCGCGGCGGCGCGGTCAGCGGCGGCCTTGCTCTTCGAAACGGGCGCCACCTGGTGGAAGCGCACGCCGGGTAGCGCCCGCGGATGCCGGCCAGGCGGCGCTCTCATGGCTACGCGTGGGGCCGGGGCCTGTGCGTCTCGTTGAGCTGGATGATCTGAAGGTAGTTTCCATCAGGGTCCGCGAATGTTCCGAAGCGGCCGTTGGGGCGGTCGGAGACGGGGAACAGCCAGTCCACCCCTGCCGCCCGCAGCTGGGCCTCGACGGCGTCGAAGTCGTCGACGTGGAAGTTGAGTATCATCCGGCCCGGCTCGTTGTTCTTCGTGTCGACGTCATCGCGCTGGTCGATGACCAGCAGAAAGCCGCCCAGATCGATCGCACCCTCACCCTCGTGTGCCGGTGCGAGCGCCCTTCGGTACCACTCACGCAGTTCTGCGGGCCGGGTGGTGCCCAGAAGGATACTGCCGGGCTTCGGTGTGATCATTTCAGTCTCCTTGTCGTTGATTTCGCGGGGACGCTTTCGAGCAGGGGCGACACGAAATCACCGGCCGCCAGCTGACACTTGTTCTCCGACGTTTGCCGACTTGACCTCGACGAGGATCACGTTCACTTCGCCCGCCAGCAACTCCCAGGCGTGATCGAAAGCGTCGTCTTGCCAGACGACCGCGCCGGGGTTGAGATCCACGATCTGCGTCGTCCCATCCGCCCAGGTCACTTTCTGCCGCCCGGAGCCGAGGTTGACCACGAGCATCGGCGGGTGCGAGTGCATCGCACTTTCCCAACCGTGGGAGGCGCGCGCATGGATCACCCGAACGTGTTCGTTCTCGAACAGGACTTGGTGCGCATCGGGATCCACGATCGACGCATGCTCGGGCCTCTGGGCGGAGGCCGGGCTCTGGTTCGAAAGAGAAGTACTCATCGCAGGCTCCTGTCTTCCTGGTTGTCGCGCGACCTTGGCGCCGGCGGCCACCACCGGATCGGTCCGGTGATCTCGAGTGGGCCATGGGCTGTCGCATGGGTCTGTCCTTCCGAGCGGCAGGTCGCCGCCGAGCGCCACCTGCACCTCGCTGGTTCGTCAGGCCGCTGCTAAACGATAACCACATGAAGTTGTTAAAAGCAACCGAGCTAGGTAGTACTTTAGGAGTAGCGATCAGTGGTCAGGCTCTTGACGTCATCGGAAGCGGCGGGCGAAGAGTTGTGAAAAGCAACTACAGTGAGTGGTAGTTCCGGATCAGGGCAGACCGAGGAGAGAGCAGCCATGCCGACCAGCCGTAGCTATCGGGACTCCTGTGGGATGGCTCGGGCTCTCGACGTCGTCGGGGAGCGATGGGCACTGCTGGTCGTCCGCGAGCTGCTCCTGGTGCCTCAACGCTTCTCCGAGCTGCGGCACGCTCTGCCCAACGCCAGCTCGAACCTGCTTGCCGATCGGCTTCGAGAACTCGAGCATCACGGGGTGATCCGTCGCCGCAAACTGGCGTCAACGGCAGGCCCGCAGGTCTACGAACTGACAGAGTGGGGCCGGAAGCTGGAACCGATCGTCCTGGCTCTGAGCGATTGGGGGATCGATGCCCCCCACCCCCCAGAGCCCACCTCACTCAGCGCCACCTCGGTGCTGATCTTCCTGCGAGGTCACGTTCGTCACGACCCGGCGGCGCCGCCGATCGTTTGTCGCCTCGATCTCGACGGCTCGGTCTGGACGGTCTGCGTGGACTCCGGACAGGTTCAGGTGCGGAGCGGTGAGCCTGCCACGGCCGACATCTCGCTTCGTACGGACCCGAAGACGCTCGGCGGCCTCCTGGCCGATCCGGCCTCGCTCGACGCTGCGCTCGCCGAAGGGAGCGTGGCCCTTGTGGGCGACCTTCTGGCCCTCAAGCGGCTGCTGTACGGAGTCGCCGACTCCCCACCTCGGCACTGGACCTCCCAGGAGTAGCTCGGATCTTCTGAGCGGCCCGTGCCGTCAGGCTGCGCGCACGGCTGCCCCACGCTTCTCCTTGGCTTCGGCAGGCCGAACGTCGATCGAGTGCGTTCGACAGACAGGTCGAGCGCTCGCCCGCAGGTATGACGAGCCAGCCCCGACACCGAGCCCGGTGAGCGAGCCGGTCACTGCCGCATCCTCGGGTCGTGCGTGGGATCGGCATACATGGGCGGGCAGCCGCGATCGACAGCCTTGGGGCGCAGTTCGTAGTGCCAGGGTTCGTTGCGGTAGATCTGGCACAGCCCGTAATCGGCGCCGTGCTCGGACAGCCACGCCGTGGCGTCGACGGGTCCGATGTCGATCGCATCTCCCGAGACGTGAAGGGAGGTCTCCGCCGTGGCCACCCATCGCGCGGCCTCGTCTTCTGAGCCGTACGTGGAGACCGCCTCACGACGAAGCCGATTCTGGTACTCCGGTGAACGCCATCCGCTGTTGACCCGAAACTCGACGCCGTCTTCCATGGCATCCGTTGCAGCTCGGCGGAGGGCCTTGAGCAGATCCGGATCGAGGTTGGCCACGGCCGGGATCTCGTCATCGAAGACTGTCGCGCCGTCGGGAACGGCCCCGGCCGCCTCGCCGACGCCGATGGGTGACGCGGCCGAGGACGACGCCGACTGATAGCCGACGGCCCCGATGAACGCCGTGATGACGACTGCCAGGGCGACGATCACGAGCCTGGGAGTCCGGCGGGTTGCTGCTCGTGCTGGTGCTCTGCTAGCCATGCCTCCAGTCAAGGAAGCGTGGGGTTGCCAGCACGTATGAGGTTTTTGATATGCCGGCGATATGCGCCGGCTCGTAGTGTCGGAGCATGCGTGTGCTGATCGTCGAGGACGAGCCGTATCTGGCAGAAGCCATCCGCGACGGGCTGCGTCTGGAAGCGATCGCCGCCGATATCGCCGGTGACGGTGATACCGCTCTGGAACTGCTGAGCGTCAACGCCTATGACATCGCTGTCCTCGACCGCGACATTCCCGGCCCCTCCGGTGACGAGGTCGCGGAACGTATCGTCGGTTCCGGTAGCGGCATGCCGATCCTCATGCTCACCGCTGCCGACCGTCTCGACGACAAGGCCTCCGGGTTCGAGCTCGGCGCCGACGACTACCTCACCAAGCCGTTCGAACTCCGAGAACTCGTGCTCAGGCTCAGAGCACTCGACCGCAGGCGCGCGTACAACAGGCCTCCTGTGCGAGAGATCGCAGGTCTGCGAGTGGACCCGTTCCGCCGAGAGGTCTACCGTGACGGCCGGTACGTCGCGCTGACCAGGAAGCAGTTCGCCGTGCTCGAAGTTCTCGTCGCCGCCGAAGGCGGTGTCGTCAGCGCCGAAGAACTGCTGGAACGGGCATGGGATGAGAACGCGGACCCGTTCACCAACGCCGTGCGCATCACGGTCTCGGCGCTGCGCAAACGGCTCGGCGAACCCTGGGTCGTCGCCACGGTGCCCGGCGTCGGGTACCGCATCGACACGGCATCCGGCACCGGGGGGTGAAGGCGATGACCGTGGACAGGGCACCCGGGTTGAGCGTTCGCCTCAAACTCACCCTCAGCTACGCGGGGTTCCTCATGCTCGCGGGCGCCCTGCTGCTCGCGGCCGTGTGGGTGTTCCTGCTGCGTTACGTACCTGAAGTGATCCACACGCCCGGGCTGTTCGTACCCAACCAGTCCGACCTCCTGCGCGCCTTCGCCCCAGCGGCAACCGCGGTGCTGGTTTTCCTGCTGATGTTCGGCCTCCTGGGAGGATGGCTCCTCGCCGGCAGCATGCTCGCGCCCCTGACCCGCATCACCAATGCCACACGCAGGGCCGCGGAAGGATCGCTCTCCCACCGGATCGAGTTGGAAGGCCGCAGTGACGAGTTCCGCGAACTCGCCGACGCCTTCGACACGATGCTCACCCGGCTCGAAGCACACATCGCCGAACAGCAGAGATTCGCAGCCAACGCCTCTCACGAGTTGCGCACCCCGCTGGCGATCTCGCGGACACTTCTCGACGTGGCCCGCAACGATCCGAAGCGCGACACCGGCGAACTCGTCGAACGCCTCCACGCCGTCAACGCCCGAGCGATCGACCTCACAGAGGCGTTGCTCATGCTCAGCCGTGCTGACCAGAGGTCCTTCACCCGCGGATACGTCGACCTGTCCCTGGTCGCAGAGGAAGCCACCGAAACGTTGCTCCCCCTCGCCGAGCGACGTGGAATCTCCCTCGAGGCCTCCGGCGACATCACCCCGACCATCGGATCGCAGGCGCTCCTGCTGCAGATGACCACGAACCTCGTGCACAACGCGATCGTCCACAACCTGCCCACCCAGGGGGCGATCTGGGTGAGCACCAGCGTTCACCCCGGGTCCGTCATGCTGACTGTCGAGAACACCGGCAAGAAGCTCTCACCACAGCTGGTCCCCACCCTCACCGAACCGTTCCAGCGCGGCACCCAGCGCGTACGCGACGACCATGCAGGCGTGGGCCTCGGCCTGGCCATCGTCAAAAGCATCACCCAGGCACACGACGGAACACTCACCATCACCCCCCGCCCTGACGGAGGGCTCCGCATCACCGTTGAACTTCCCGCCGCACCACTGACTGATCTCGCGGGCTACTCCTGGCCCCGTTCTTCCCCCGCGCGATGACGACGGCCGTCGAGGAAGGTCGCAACGATGGCCGGCCGGGTTCCCGCCCAGGTCAGCTGTCCACCGTGGCCGGCTGAACCGGTGCGAAGGTCGCCTGACCGGCGCGGCGGAAGCACCAGAGGCGACGGCCTAGTGCGATCGCCCCGAGCACGCAGCAGGCGAGGCAGAAGAGCGCCAGCAGCGGCAGCAGCCAGGCGGTGACGATCCAGTACTGGAAGCTGAACGCCCCCCAGACCAGCGTCGGCAGCGCCGCGCCCAGCACCGTCACCAGGGCGAGAGGCACGAGCCGCAGAACCAGCCTCGGCCGGCGCGCCGCGCGGCGTCGCGAGGCCCAGCGGCGCGCTCGGACGGCCGCGGTGACGAGCAGCGCGGCCATCCCCACCGTGAGCCCGAGCAGGACCGCGTTCACGACGGTGAGCGGGTTGCTCATCGGCGTTGCCGGTGATCCGATCCGTTCGGCGAGAAGGTTGGTCGAGAGCAGGCCGGGATCGCCGCCACTGTTGGTGAGGACGAGGACGGCCACACCGGCCTTGGGCGAGAAGACCATGTCCCCGGTCCACGTCGCCAGTGTTCCGCCGTGGCCGATCACCGACGGCGGGGCGTCCGGTGCGACGGGACGGGACTGCCAGCCGAGGGCGTAGCCGCCGGCCTTCGGCTGGACGGTGTGCAACTCGGCCAGGGAAGCGGCGCTCAGCAGGTCCGCCTTGAAGGTTCCCTGGTTGAAGCGCAGCCACCGCACCATGTCGTCCAGGGTCGAGATCACCCCGCCGTTGCCGACGCACATCCCCGGCATCTCCGGTGCCGCGACGGCCAGCCCGAGAACGACCTCGTACCCGGACGGCAGCCCCTCGGCACGATCGGAACACCCCAGCGTCGAGCTGGTGCCGGTCATGCCCAGCGGCGTGAACAGTTCGGCGTGGAGGAAGGCGTCGAAGGACTTCCCCGACACCACCTCGACGATCCTCGCCGCGACCGAGTAGTTGGTGTTGTGGTACTCCGAGCGGGTGCCCGGATCGGCGGCCAGGGTCTTGTCGGCCAGTCCGGCCACGATGTCCTGCGCGCTGCGCGGAGGGGGGAACACGTACTCGTCGTTCGTGCTGTTCGACAGCCCCGAGGTGTGGCTGAGGAGCTGGCGCACGGTCATCCCGGTGAAGCGCGGATCGGCCATCCTGAAGTCGGGCAGGACCTTGACGACCGGGTCGTCCAGGGAGAGGCGGTCACGGTCGACCAGCAGCATGATCGCCGCCGCCGTCATCGACTTGCTCATCGAGGCGATCCGGAACCGGGTCCGCGCCGTCACCGCGTTGCCGTCCCCGTCCCGGCCGCGGACGATCGTCTCGACCGACGACCTGTCGATCACGGCCGCCGCGACACCCGGCGTGCCGAAGACGGAGCGGTAGTCGTCGACCAGTCGTTCGCCGGTGGCATGGGCCGGTGCTGTCCAGCCGAGCAGCACGGCGACGAGCACACCGCCGAGGACGAGGAGGGAGGTCACACGAGGAAAGGGCAGACGTAGGAGATGCACGACGTCGAACCTAGGCCGGGCGTCACCGGCCGACATCACCCCAAGGGGTGAGACGGGACCACCAGCAGGATGGAATCTCAGTCAGGCAGATCGGTGCGACCCACAAGCCCGTTCTCGTACGCGTGGATCACCGCGTGCACGCGGTCGCGCAGGTGCAGTTTCTGCAGGACGGCCCGGACGTGCGACTTCACCGTGTTCTCGCTCAGCACCAGTTCCGCGCAGATCTCGCTGTTGGACCTGCCGCGGGCGAGCAGGCCGAAGATCTCGACCTCGCGTGGGGTGAGGCCGTCCAGGGCCGCCGTCCTCCGCATCGGCACCTGCCGTACGAGATCGAGAATCGTCGCGGCCACACCCGGGGCCAGCGCCGACGTCCCTGAGGCGACGTCACACACGGCCTGGGCCAGGGCGGCGGGCCTGACGTCCTTGGTCAGGTAGCCGCTCGCGCCGGCCCTGATGGCAGCCACGACCAGTTCGTCATCATCGAACGTCGTCAGCATGAGCACCCGGGTCGCCGGTGCGATCCTGACGATCTCCGCCGTGGCGGCGACCCCGTCCATGCGCGGCATGCGGATGTCCATCAGTACCACGTCGAGGCGGTGCCGTCGGACGACCTCGATCGCGTCGCTGCCGTTCGCGACGTCATGGGTGACCTCGATGCGTTCGTCGGCCGACAGCACCGTACGGAGCGAGGCCCGCAGCAACTCCTGATCGTCGACGAGCATGACACGGATCCCGGTCACGCCCCCTCCTTCGTGGGGAGCCGCGCCCGCAGCATCCACCCGTCGTCCCCGTCGTCGATCGACAGGGTGCCGCCCGCGGTACGCACACGTTCCTCGATCCCTATCAAGCCGGTCCCCTGGCTGCCGACGTCGCGAAGCGCCTTGCCGCCGTCGTCGCGCACCTCCACCACCACCTCGGCCGGGGTCCAGCGCAGGCGAACGGTCACCTCGACCGGTGGTTCGAGGTGGCGCAGCGCGTTGGTGATGCCCTCCTGCACGGTCCGGACCGCCGCGACCTCGGCACTCAGGCTCAGTGGCCGTCGCTCACCCACCTCCGCGAACGTCACCGCATGGAGCGGGCTCGCCGCCGAGGCCACGAGGTCGGGGAGGGCATCGAGCGCGATCGGGACCTCTCTGGGCCGGGAACCGGCACGCGGCGCCACGGTGGCCGGGCCCAGGGTGGCCAGCATCGCTCGCAGACCTTGGTGGGCGTCCCGGCCGGCCTCGGCGATGTCGCCGAGTTCGCGGCGGGTCGCCGGATCCGTCGTCGTCACCGCCGCGGCCTCGATCCGCGCGACCATGACGGTGACCGTGTGGGCGATCACGTCGTGCAGGTCGCGGCGGATGCTGGCCCGTTCGTCCGCGACCGCCGCGGCCAGCCGTTCGCTCTCGGCTCGTCGGCCGGCCTCGTGCCTGCGGCGTACCAGCAGGGCCGCAAGCCACACACCGCCGACCACGAGCATCAGCAGCCCGCCCTCGACCAGGCGGGTCCACCCTGGGACGTCAGGGGGCAGCCGGGCCCACGCCACCAGCTCGGTGAGGACGATCCCGAGCGCGGCGACGGCCAACGCGACGACCGAGGACCTGACCGAGACCCGGCTGGTCAGCCGCCACAACGTCAGGGGGAAGCACGCGGCCGAGGGCAGCATGGTCGGTGACCACCCCAGGAATGGCGTCGTCACCAGGACGAGCATGCCGAGCGCGCCGATCACGTACCCCACCCACGGCCGTCGATGGGCCACCACCGCTCCCACATGGAGCAGGACGGCAGCTCCCGCCGCGGCCAAGACCTGCCACAGGTCCGCGCCGAGGTGCCAGACGCCCGCCAGGATGATCACTGTCAGGAGAGCCAGGACCACATGCGCCACCGCCGTCGTCGCCGGCCATGTGCTCCGGCGCTGGGAGACCGTCACGGTCGTCGCCTCCCGGTGGACCGCGTGACGGGATGTGATCGATGTTCCTCGACGCCCGAGATCTCCTCGAGGGTGAGCGGGGCGGCGTCGGCGGTGCCGCGCGCCTGCCGTACACGGGCCTCGATCCGGTCGACGTCGCCGCGTTCGGCCGCAGGCAGGGGAGCGCCGACGGCGCGACGGGTGGCGGCCGCGGTGGCGAGCAGGCGCGCGGCCAGGTCGTGGCGTCCTGCCAGGGAGTGTGCCCCTGCCAGCCCTTCGAGGGCGAGGGCGACGGCGCGGGGGTCGCCGCTGGCTCGGGCGGCGGCCAGTCCCTGCAGGTGGAGGTCGAGGGCGCCCGCGTGGTCACCGCGCTGCTCGGCGACGAAGCCGAGCTCGGCCAGGACGAGGGCGCTGCCGGGCCTGGCGTCGAGCCTGCGCATCCAGTCGAGCCAGGCGCGCAGGTGGGTTTCGGCCTCGTCGAGGTGGCCCTGGCGTCTGGCGGTGAGGGCGAGGCCGGTCTGGGCGAACTCCTCTGCCGGCTTGTTGGCCTGTTCGGCGGCGAGCCGTCCTGCGCGGGTGTGAAGCTCGCGGGAGCGGTCGTGGTCGCCGGTGAGCAGGGCGATACGGCCGAGGCTGGAAAGGCGCCAGGAGATCTCGCTGGTGAGTTCGAGCTCCTCGGCGAGGCGGAGTCCCTCGGTGCGCAGGGCGGTGGCGCGGGCGTAGTCGCCGGTGATCTCGGCGTGGGTGGCGAGCAGGTCGGCGGCCCGGCTCTGCCCCCAGCGGTCGCCGACGGCGCGGAAGGCGTCGAGGGCCGCCTGGGCGTCGCGGTGGAGGCTGAGGAGGTCGCCGGACTGGAGCGCCTTGGCGGCGCGGGTGCTCAGGGCGGCCGCGGTGCCCCACGCGTCGCCGAGGTCGCGGTAGGCGGCGAGCGCGGCGTCGGTGAGGTGGACGGTGTCGTCGCCGATGCCGCGCTGGGCGAAGGCGAGCGACCACTGCGCCCGGGCCAGCCCCGCGGGGTCGTCGTGGAAGAGGGCCAGGGCGGCGCCGGGGTCGGCCGGTTCGCCCGACAGGAGGGTGAAGGCGGCCTGCCATGCGGCGGTGCGTGCGTTCGGGCCCTGCCGGAGGGCCCTGGCGAGGTGGCGGCGGGCTTCGGTGAGGCGGCCGCGCAGGAACCAGTACCAGGCGAGGGCGTCGACGAGGCGGTGGGCGTGGTCGGCGGGGGCGTGGTCGAGGGCGGCGCGGAGGTTGGCGGTCTCGGCGTCGAGGGTGGCCAGCCACTGGCGTTGGCCAGGGCCGCGCAGGTGCGGGTCGGCCTGTTCGGCGAGCGCGGTGTAGTAGGCGGTGTGGCGCTCGCGGACGGCGCCGAGTTCGCCCGCTTCGCGGAGGCGTTCGAGGCCGTAGGCCTTGACCGACTGCAGGAGGCGGTGGCGCGGGCCGGGGCTGAGGAGTGAACGGTCGACCAGGCGGGCGAGGATGTCGGCGACGTCGATGTGGGGTTCGGCGCAGGTGTGCTCGGCGGCGTCGAGCGCGCATCCGTCGGCGTGGACGGCGAGGCGTCGCAGGACGACGCGTTCGGGCTCGGTGAGCAGGTCCCAGCTCCAGTCGATGACGGCGCGCAGGGTGCGCTGACGGGGCGGGGTGCCACGCTGCTCGGCGGTCAGGAGGTGGTGCTGGAGGCGTTCGGCGAGGGCGTCGGCGCCGAGGGCTCTGGCTCGGGTGGCGGCCAGCTCGATGGCCAGCGGGATGCCGTCGAGGTGGGGGACGAGGGCTGCGGCGTCGCCGGGGGTGAGGCTGGGAGCGCGGGTGAGGAGGAGCTCGGCTGCGGCGGCGGGGTCGAGCGGCGGGACGGGCCAGGGGTGCTCGCCGGGGATGGCGAGGGGCTCCCTGCTGGTGGCGAGGATGCGGAGGGCGGGGACGCGGCGCAGCAGCGTGGCGCCGAGGTCGGCGGTCGCCTCGATGAGGTGCTCGCAGTTGTCGAGGACGAGGAGCGTGGGGTGGCGGGCGTGGAGGGCGGTGGTGAGGTCGGTCGTGTCGGGCAGGCGCAGGGCCTGGGCGACGGCCTGGGCGGGGTCGTCGGTGTCGGCCAGTTCGACGAGGTGGGCGTTGGGGTGGGCGCGGGCCGCCTCGATCGCCAGCCTGGTCTTGCCGACGCCTCCAGGCCCGGTGAGGGTGACGAGTCGTGACCTTTCGAGGGCCGCGCGGACCTCGCGGACGGCGTCGTCGCGGCCGACGAGGTCGGTGAGCGCGGCGGGCAGGTCGGATCGCGGGGGCTGGAGGGCGGGGTCCTGCCTGAGGATGGCCTCGTGCAGGGCGGTGAGCTCGGGTCCTGGGTCGAGTCCGAGCTCGTCGGCGAGCAGGGTACGGGCCTGGGTGAAGGCGTCGAGGGCCTCACTCTGGCGGCCGGCCCGGTAGAGGGCGCGCATGTGGAGGGCGCGCAGCCGCTCGCGGAGCGGGTGTCGCGCGACGAGGGCGGCCAGTTCGACGGGGTGGCCCTGGGCGAGACGCTGTTCGGCCTGGTCTTCGAGCGCGGTGAGGCGGAGCTCTTCGAGGTGGGTGATGGCGGCCGCGGCGAAGGGCTCGTCGGCGTGGTCGGCGAGGGCGGGTCCGCGCCACAGGGCCAGCGCCTCGTCGAGGCGGCCTTCGCCGAGGAGCGCGCGGAAGCGGGTGGCGTCGAGGTGGACGGCGCGCAGCGCGTAGCCGGGGGCCTGCGAGACGACGAGGTCGCGGGCGCCGGGCTCGGCGGCCTCGAGAGCGCGGCGCAGGTGCCAGATCTTGGTCTGGAGCGCGGCGTGGGCGTCGGTGGGCGGTGTGTCGCCCCAGAGATCGTCGATGAGGCGGTCGGCAGGCACGACCTGTCCCTCGTGGGCGAGCAGGTCGGCCAGCAGGGTGCGGACCTTGCGTTCGCGGACGCGGACGGGCGTGCCGTCCTCGGTGTGGACCTCCAGGGGTCCGAGTATCGCGAAGCGCATGGGCGACACCGTATCGAGAGCGGATCGAGAGGGCCTCGCCGCAGGGTGGTGGGCATGACTTCAGTGACGGTGATCGGGCTCGGCCTGATGGGCAGGGCGCTCGCGGGCGCCTTTGTGAACGCGGGACTTCGGACGACGGTGTGGAACCGTTCGGCTGGAAAGGAGGTGGAGGGGGCGCGGCGCGCGGAGAGCGTGGCGGCGGCGGTCGGCGCCTCTTCGCTGGTGGTGGTGTGCGTGGTGAACAACGACGCGGTGCTCGGGGTGCTGGAGCAGGCCGGTTCGCTGGAGGGCAGGGTGCTGGTGAACCTGACCAACGGCACGCCTGCGCAGGCGCGGGAGGTCGCCGCCAGGGTAGCCGAGCTGGGCGGGCGCTACGTCGACGGCGGCATCATGGCGGTGCCGCAGATGATCGCGGGGCCGGGGGCGCTGGTGCTCTACAGCGGCTCGCGGGAGGCCTTCGAGGAGCACAGCGCCACGCTGGAGGTGCTGGCGGAGGCGCGGTTCATGGGCGAGGACGCGGGCGCGGCCGCGCTGTACGACCTGGCGTTGCTGAGCGGCATGTACGGCATGTTCGGCGGGATCTACCACGCGTTCGCGATGGTGCGGGCGTCAGGTGGTGACGTGCGGGAGTTCGCGCCGATGCTGACGGCGTGGCTGGCGGCGATGATGGCGGGTACACCGCAGGCGGCCGAGGAGGTCGTTTCCGGCGACTACACGACGGAGGTGTCGGCGCTGGCGATGAACCAGCTGGCGATGCCGAACTTCTTCGAAGCCAGCAAGGAGCTGGGCCTGCGGGGTGACCTGCTGGTGCCGATCAGGGACATGATCGACAGGGCGGTCGAGGCGGGTCACGGGGCCGACAGCCTGACGCGCCTGGTGGACATGGTCAAGGAGTAGGCCGGCTCCCCGCCGCGCCGGTCCGGGCGCGGCGGGGAGTTCGCCGGTCCTACCGGGTGGTCATGCCCTGGGCGAGGTCGTCGGCGATGGCCTCGGGGGCGCGCCGGGCGGCCGGGCCGTAGCCGCCGCCGCCTCCTGACTCGCAGCGCAGGACGTCGCCCGCCTTGACGGGCAGGGCGTTGATCTTGAGCATGTGGCGTTCGCCGTCGGTGCCGGGGTTGAGGACGACACGGGGCGGTGCGCCCGCCCCGCCGCCCGCCAGGCCCCATGCCGGAGTGACGGAGCGCTCGAACCACAGGGACAGGGAGGTGTCTCCGCTGAACTCGTACTCGCGCACGACGCCGTTGCCGCCGCGCCACTGTCCCTGCCCGCCGGTGTCGGGGCGCACCTCGTAGCGCGTGACACGCACGGGGAAGAGCGTTTCCAGGACCTCGATCGGCATGTCGCGAAGGGAGCCGTTGACGTTGTTGATGAGGGCGCTCTCCCCGTCGCCGCCCTCCCACGCGCCCCACCCGCCGACGGTGGCCTCCTGGGAGACGTACAGCTTGCCGGTGCGCGGGTCGGTGCCGGTGAACTGGACGATGAGGGAGTCGCCGTAGGAGGCGGCGGCGGCCTTGCCCGGCAGGACGGGGGCGAGGGCCTTGACGACCAGGTCGATGAGCAGGCCGAGGTGGGAGTAGTAGTACTGGCAGGCGGCCGGCGACTGGGCGGCGAGCATGGAGCCCGGCCTGGTGGTGACGTCGAGGGGGCGGAAGGAGCCGCCGTTGAGGGGGACGTCGCCGCTGACGAGCAGCTTGTAGGCGACCCGGACGGCGGCGACGGCCTGGGCGGCGCCGCAGTTGACCGGCCCTGTGGTCTGGTCGGCGCAGTCGGTGAGGTCGACGTGGACGGTCTCGCCCTCGACGGTCACGGTGACGTTGACCGGCAGCGGGGTGGCGAGGTCGATGCCGTCGTTGTCGAGGTGGCCGCCCGCGGTGTAGGTGCCGTCGGGGATGGCGGCGATGGCCTGGCGTTCGAGGCGCTCGGTCTGGGCGAAGATCTCGTCGCGGGCGGCGGTGACGGTGTCGAGGCCCCATCGCGTGACGATCTCGGCGAGGCGGCGCTGTCCCGTCATGGCGCAGGCGACCTGGGCGCGCATGTCGCCGAGCGTGGCGTGGGGGAAGCGGACGTTGCGCGCGATGACCTCGTGCAGGTCGCGGCAGGGCCGTCCGGCCTCGTAGATCTTCATCGGGCCCATGCGCAGGCCCTCCTGGAAGATGGAGGTGGAGTCCATGGAGCCGCCGGGGTCCTTGGAGCCCATGTCGAGCCAGTGGGCGCGGGAGGCGGCGAACCCGGCCAGCTCCCCTTCGACGAAGATGGGGCCGTAGACGGTGACGTCGTTGAGGTGGGTGCCGCCGATGTAGGAGTCGTTGAGCACCCAGACGTCTCCCTCCTGCCAGACGTCGCGGCCGAACATGCGCTCGGTCTCGCGGGTGCACACCTCCAGGTTGCCCAGGAAGATCGGCAGGCCGCTCGACTGGCCCAGGACGTTGTGGTCGCGGTCCATGAGCGCGACGGCGCAGTCCTTGGCCTCGTAGATGACCGGGGTGTAGGAGGAGCGGATGAGGGTGGTGTTCATGTCCTCCGCGGCCTGCAGGAGCGCGCAGCGGATGATCTCTGTGGTCACTGGGTCGATCATGAGGTCACCTTGATGATCAGGAATCCGTTGGCGTCGAGGGCGGCGAGGCAGCCGGGCGGGACGACGGTGGTGGCGGTCTCCTCGACGATGATCGCGGGACCTTCCAGCTCGCCGTCGATGGCGTTCCTGCGCAGGACCGGGGTGCGGTGGACCTGCCCGTCGAAGATGACGTCCTGTACGGCGGGCGGGTGCTCCTCGGTGGTGGGCGCGGCGGTGGCGGTCCTGGGGAAGGTGCCGAAGCCGGTGCTGCGCAGCATGACGAACTCGACGGGGGCCTCGGGGGTGGCGTGGCCGTAGCGACTGGTGTGGGCCTCGGCGTAGCGCTGGGCGACGGTCTGGAGGAAGCCCTCGCCGGCCGGTTCGTCCGCGCCGGTGAGCGGGATGGTCAGGGTGTAGTCCTGGCCCTCGTAGCGCATGTCGACGGCGTGCTCGACGCGCTGCCTGGAGCGGGGGACGCCCTGCCCGGTGAGGGCGGACTCGGCCTGGCGGTGCAGCTCGGCCAGGGCGGCGGCCATGTCGCGGCCGTCGAGGTCGTCCTGCTGGCGGAAGTAGGGGTGGGTCAGGTCGCGCCGCACGTCGGCCTCGAGCATGCCCCACGCGGAGAAGGCGCCGGGGAAGCGGGGGACGACGACCTCGCCGATGCCGAGCTCCCTGGCGATGAAGACGGCGTGCATGGCGCCCGCGCCGCCGAAGGCGACCAGGGCGAACTCGCGCGGCTCCACGCCGTGCTCGACGGTGAGCGTGCGGATGGCCTGCGCCATCTTGGCGTTGGCGACGTCGCAGATGCCCTCGGCCAGCTGCAGAGGGTCCATGTGGAGCTCAGTGGCGAGGGTGGCGACGGCCTCGCCCGCCGCGTCGGTGTCGAGCCGCATGAGGCCGCCGGCGAACCAGGCGGGGTCGACCCGGCCGAGGACGACGTTGGCGTCGGTCACGGTGGGCCGGGTGCCGCCCCTGCCGTAACAGGCCGGTCCCGGTACGGCTCCCGCCGACTCCGGGCCGACGCGGAGCGCGCCCGCCTCGGCGTAGGCGATGGAGCCGCCGCCCGCGCCGATGGTGTGGAGGTTGACGATGGGCATCAGGACGGGAAAGCCCTCGATGCGGGCCTCGGCGCTGACGTCGGGCCGCCCGCCGACGACGAGGGAGACGTCGAAGGAGGTGCCGCCCATGTCGACGCAGATGGCGTTGTCGCGGCCGAGCAGGCGGGCGGCGGCGACCCCGCCCATGGTCCCGCCGACCGGTCCCGACAGGAGGGTCTGCAGGGGGCGCCTCATCGCGTAGCCGGCGTTGACCAGGCCGCCGGACGACTGCATGACGTGAACGGGGACGGTGAGACCGCGTTCGGCGAAGCGCTGCTCGATCCTGGCGAGGTAGGCGCGGACGACGGGGCCCGTGTAGGCCTCGAGCACGGCCGAGGAGGTGCGCTCGTACTCGCGCCACTCCCTGGCGACTTCGTGGCTGAGCACGACGAGGACGTCGTCGCCGAGCTCCTCGGCGAGGATCTGCCCCGCGCGGATCTCGTGGGCCGGGTTGACGTAGGAGAACAGCAGGGTGACGGCGACGGCGTCGAAGCCCTCGGCTCTGGCGCGGTGGGCGGCCTGCCGTACGGCCTGCTCGTCGAGGGGGTGGAGCTCCTCGCCGCGCCAGTCGAGGCGGCCTGCCGCCTCCATCACGTCGCCACGGGGCACCAGCGGGGTGGGTTTGCGGTAGCGCAGGTCGAACATGCGGTCGCGGTTGCCGCGGGCGATCTGGTAGACGTCGCGGGCGCCGGCGCTGGTGAGCAGCAGGACGCGGGCGCCCTTGCGTTCGAGGAGGGCGTTGAGTCCCTGGGTGGTGCCGTGCACGAAGAAGGAGATGCGCGCGGGGTCGTCCACGACGCGGCCGAGCGCGGCGAAGACGCCTTCGGCGAGGTCTCCCGGGGTGGTCGGCGCCTTCGAGGCCACGACGGCGCCGCTCCGCTCGTCGTAACAGACCACGTCGGTGAAGGTGCCGCCGATGTCCATGGCGACGCGATAAGTCATGGGGGCACCGTACGTGGTCGGCGGGGACCGCGGGTGTGCAGGGCGCACAGGGCGCTCACTGGTCGCGGGCGTGAGGCACTGCGGCCGATTTAAATGAGTGGCGACGCCGGAATCGCGCGGGTTACTGTCGTGACATCGGAAAAGAGCCGGATCAACGGTGGAACAGGAAAGGGGCGGTCGTGATTCTCCAGCTGAGTTGGCTTGCCCTGCTGTCCTGGCGGGCTCTCGGGTAGTCCTTTCGGGGATCGCTCCTGTGGCCGCCGTGGACAGTCGTCCTGGCGGCTCTTTCGTTCAAGTCGCCTCAGTCTTCCCTTCCCGGGCGGTCGTTTCCTGCGCCGCCCGATGGCTGCCAGCGCTCGCCGGCCACGCGGCGGCATCGGCAGAGCCCGTGGGAGGGCCCGCTGCCGAGCGGGCGCCGCGACGGGCACTTCAGCAAGGCCGCTCTAGCCCAACTGGGAGAGGCACCGTGTTCAGATCGCGGACAGTCAGGGTTCGAATCCCTGGGGCGGCACGCAGGATCGAGGAGGCAGGATCGAGGCGGAGCGGGCACGCCGTTC
This sequence comes from Nonomuraea recticatena, assembly GCF_039533245.1. Lineage (NCBI taxonomy): Bacteria > Bacillati > Actinomycetota > Actinomycetes > Streptosporangiales > Streptosporangiaceae > Nonomuraea > Nonomuraea recticatena. The sequence goes on from NZ_BAAATE010000012.1 coordinate 237,512, forward strand.
AGGCCAGTGCGCGCACCACGGTGGTGAACACCGCGGGCAGGCGCGCGGCGGCGGGGACGACCAGGCGGGCGGTGCCCGGCCGGTGCGCGGCCCTCAGCAGGGCTCCGGTGAGCAGGCGGTGCGTGCGCGACAGGCGCCGCCACGCCCGCTCGTAGTCCTGGGGGCGGCCGGCGGCCAGGCAGCGCACCAGGGCGCGCGCCGACAGGGCGGCAAGGCACAGGCCCTCGCCGGTGATGGCGTCGGTGTATCCGGCGGCGCCGCCGACGAGCAGGCCGCGGCCTGCCACGCGGGTCCGCACGCGCTGGCGCAGCGGGCCCGCGCCGCGCACGGGGGTCGCGGCGGGGCCCGCGAGCCTGTCCAGGAGCGCGGGGAAGGCGCCCAGGTGCTCGTCGTAGCCGCGCCGCCGTGAGGTCAGGATCGCCACTCCCACGAGGTCGTCGCCGACCGGGGTCACGTACGCCTCTCCGCCCTGTGACCAGTGGACCTCGACGTAGTCGGACCAGGGGGCGACGTGGTAGTGCCTGCGCAGGCCGTAGCGGTGGGGGCGGCGATCGGGCAGGCCGAGGCCGAGCCAGGCGCGCAGCGGCGAGTGCAGGCCGTCGGCGGCCACGAGCCACCTGGCCCGCAGCCCCGCCGCCTCGACGCCGTGCTCGTCCTGGCGGGCCTGGGTGATCTTGCCGGTGACGATCGGGATGCCGAGCCCGGCGGCGCGCGCCGTCAGCGCGGCGTGCAGTTCGGTGCGCCGCACGCCGCGCCCAGGGGAGTGGCGGAAGCTGGCCCTGGCGCGGGTGGCCGCGTCGATGTAGTCGATGCCGCGCAGGGGATGGCCGCCGACCTGGACGCCCATGGCCCGCAGCGCGGCCACGCCACCCGGCATCAGCCCTTCGCCGCAGGCCTTGTCGACGGGGGCGGTGCGCGGTTCGACGACGACGACGTCCATGCCGGCCAGCGCCGCGTGGATGGCGGTGGCCAGACCGGCGGGGCCGCCGCCCGCGACGATGACGTCGATCACGAGGTGGCCGGCCTGGGTCCGTCGGCCAGGGTGGCGAGCGCCTCGTTCTCACAGCGGATCCGCACCACCATCAGGGCGGCGTTGAGCACGGTGAAGGTCAGCGCCGTGACCCACGCGCCGTGCACGAGGGGGAGCGCGGCGCCTTCGACGGCGACGGCCACGTAGTTCGGGTGGGGCAGCCGGCTGAACCGGTAGGGGCCTGAGGTGACCAGGGGCAGCCCTGGCACCACGATCACCTGGGTGTTCCAGCGGGGGCCGAGGGCGCGGATGCACCACCAGCGCAGCGCCTGGGCGGCGACGACGAGGGCCAGCATCGGCCAGCCGAGGGCCGGGACGAAGGGCCGGTCCGCCAGGTGGACCTCGAGCAGGCAGCCGGCCAGCAGGCCGGTGTGCAGGGCCACCATCCAGGGGTAGTGGCCCTGCCCGCGCACGACTCCGCCGCGCGCGATGCTCCACTTGGCGTTGCGGCGGGCGACGACGAGTTCGGCCAGGCGCTCCAGGCCGACGAGCACGATGAGGAGCGAGTACCAGGGCATCGGCGCCTACCAGCGCAGCAGGACGAGCTCGGAGCAGAACCCCGGGCCCATCGCGACGAGCAGCCCGGGGGTGCCGGACGGCGGTGGACGAAGGCGCAGCGTGTCGCGCAGCACGTGCAGGACGGAGGCGGAGGACAGGTTGCCGATGGCGGCCAGGGAGCGCCAGGTCAGGTCGAGAGCCCCGGCGGGCAGGTCGAGGGCGTCGGCCACGGCCTCGAGCACCTTGGGTCCGCCCGGGTGGCACACCCAGGCCGCGATGTCCTTCGTGGTGAGGTCGTGGTCGGCCAGCAGGCCGTGCACGTCGTCGGCGAGGTAGGTGCGCACCACGTCGGGGACGCCCGCGTCGAGCACGACACCGAAGCCGCTGTCCCTGACCTCCCAGCCCATGACCTGTTCGGAGTCGGGATACAGGTGGCTGCGGGTGGCGATCACGGTGGGCGCGCCCGTCCTGGCGGGGCGTTCGGAGCCGCAGACCACGACGGCGGCGGCGCCGTCGCCGAACAGGGCGCTGGCCACCAGGCTGGCGGGCGATGCGTCCCCGCGCTGCAGGGTGAGGGAGCACAGCTCGACCGAGAGCAGCACGGCGACGTGGTCGGGCCAGCCGCGCAGGTAGTCGTGCAGGCGGGAGATGCCGGCCGCGCCCGCGACGCAGCCGAGGCCGAAGATCGGGATCCGCTTGACGTCGGGCCGCATCCCGAGGCGGCTCGCCACCCTGGCCTCGATCGAGGGCGCCGCGACGCCGGTGACCGACGTGAACATGATCAGATCGACGTCCGCGGGGGAGAGGCCGGCCTGCTCCAGCGCGCCCGCGACCGCCTCGACCCCCAGGTCGACGGCGGCGGTGACGAAGACGTCGTTGGCCGCGCCGAACCCGTCGAGCTTGGCGTACTCCTCCAGGGGCAGCACCAGGTGGCGCTGGTCGACCTTGGCGCCGGCGTGCAGGCGCTCGAGCAGGCGCCGGTCGGCGCCCTCAGGGAGGAAGGATCGGGCCGCCAGTGTGGTGAGGTCGGCCTGCGGGTAGCGGTTGGGGGGCAGGACGCCGTGAACGGCTGCGATCCAGGTCATCGAAGGCCCTCCGGTAGCGGTTGCCGGAAGGGTGCCCGAACCGGTGGCTACTATGCCCATGGGATGGCATGAATCCTCGCTGCCTATGATCGAGTGGGTGTGACGGACGATGGGCACGGCGCGCGCACTCAGGGGGCTGGCCGGTAGCTGCCATCCGGGACCGACGCTCGCGGTCACCGTTCTGGTCACCGTGCTGGCCGCCGCGAGCGGCCGCGACGCGGCCGGATGCGTGCTGGTGTTCGCCGCGGTCCTGACCGGTCAGCTGTCGATCGGATGGTGCAACGACGCGGTCGACGCCGGTCGCGACGCGGCCGCGGGACGCACGGACAAGCCGGTCGTCGCAGGCGTGGTGAGCGCGACGGCGGTGCGTGACGCGGCGGTCGTGGCGCTCGCGCTGTGCGTGCCGCTGTCGCTGGCCTCGGGGGTGGTCGCGGGCCTGGTGCATCTGGTGGGCGTCGGGGCGGCGTGGGCCTACGACCTCGGGGTGAAGGCGACGCGGCTGTCCTGGCTGCCGTACGCGGTGGGGTTCGGCGTGCTGCCGGTCTTCGTGACGCTCGGGCTGCCCGGCGGGCCGTGGCCGTCCTGGTGGGTCGTGCTGGCCGCGGCCCTGCTGGGAGTGGGCGCGCACCTGGCCAACGTGCTGCCCGACATCGCCGCCGACCTGGCCGCCGGCCTGCGCGGCTGGCCGCAGCGGCTCGGGCGCGCACGGGTCTCGGCGCTGGTGCCGCTGCCGCTGCTGGCCGCCACCGCGCTGCTGGCCTTCGGCTCGTACGGCGCGGCGCCCGCCGCATGGGTCGCGCTCGCCGCCGCGGGCGCGACGACGGCGGCGGGACTGACGGCTGCGGGCAGGTGGCCGAAGGCCCCCTTCGTCGCCGCGATAGCGGTGGCCGGCATCGACGTCGCGCTGCTGGTCGCCAACGGCGCCAGGCTCACCGCCTAGCCGCGCCCAGGTTCGTCCTGATCCAGCGGCTCACGACGGCCGCCGCCAGCGGCGCGGGCACCGTCCCCGCGCCGAGGCCGACCTCGACCAGCAGGTCGAAGACCTCCGGACGGCGCGCGGCCGTGGCTATCGCCGCGTCGATGAAGCCGGGCGACTGCGCGGCGCGGGCCAGCACGTCGGTGGTGAGCAGGTGCCTGCCGAGGGCGGCGCGCAGCCGGCGCCGGTAGGCGGTCAGCGGGTCGCCCGCGGACAGGACGGCCGCCTCGCCGGCGAGCCTGCCCGACAGCAGCGCGTAGTAGATGCCCTCGCCGGTGAGGGGGTTGATGAGGCTGGCGGCGTCGCCCGCGAACAGCACCCTGCCGACGCCGGGCTTCGGGCGGCCGGGCGACAGCGGCAGGTGGTGGGCGCGCAGGTCGCGGGCGGGCAGGTGCGGCAGCAGCTCGGCCAGCCTGCCGTGCAGCACCTGCCGTCCCGGCAGGCCCGTGGCGTGCAGGGTCGGCAGCAGCATGCCGAAGCCGACGTTGGCGGTGCCGTCGCCGATCGGGAAGGCCCAGGCGTAGGCCGGCCAGCCTGCCCGCTGCATGGCGATGAGCTGGGCGTCCTCGTCGTCGGGCATGTCGGCGTAGCCGCGGACGGCGATGGCGGTGTGCCGTTCGGGTGTGGGACGGGCGCCGAGCAGGCGCCGCAGCGTGGAGTGGGCTCCGTCGGCGGCGACGACGGCGCGGGCGGTCAGCTCGCCGTCCACGACGACCTGGCCGTCCTGGGAGGTCAGGGAGCGGACGCGGTGGCGGCGCACCTCCACGCCGCGAGCGCGGGCCGCCTCGACCAGGCGGGCGTCGAACACCATGCGGGGCACGACGTGGTTGGGGCGGGCGACCCTGGCCGACACCCGTACTCCGCCGGGGGAGATGACCGACAGGCGCTGCGTCGGCCGGTAGTCGGCGATGAGGTCGGGCAGGCCGAGCAGGGCCAGCTCGTCCCTGCCGTGGGCGGCGATGCCGTCGCCGCAGGCCTTGTCGCGGGGGAAGTCGTCGCGGTCCAGCAGCAGCACGGCAGCGCCGGGACGCAGTTGCTTGGCGCGGAGGGCGGCGGCCGCGCCCGCGGGGCCACCGCCGACGACCAGCACATCCCAGACGTCTGTCACACAGCGCTCCTTCCACCGCCGCGCCGGCCGAAACCGGCGCGCGCCTGGTGAGCGTCCGGTCTGGGGGTAGGGGAGGCCGCTGAGGGCGTGTGGCATTGACGCCTCCGCCAGGACGATTGATCACTATCCTTGGGCGGTTGACGGTGCGGAACGCGGCACAGGGCCCGCGGTGGGGATGGTGGCGTGATGACGTTGGATGCGGATACGCAGATCACGGACTTGAGACTCAACGATCACGCCTGCCTCACCTTCGGCGAGCCCGAGGAGTTGCTCGACCTCACCGCCGCCTACATCAGAGACGGCCTGGCCGGAGGCCAGCGCGTCGTATGGTTGAGCGAGGAGCCGCAGGGAGCGCTGATCGAGCTGAACCGCAGGGGGATCGCCACGCAGTCCACGTCCGAGGCGGGCCGGATGGAGATCAGGGCCTGCCAGGACGGGTTGCTGGCTGGGCAGAGCTTCGCGGTCGAGCACGCGATGGGGTGGTTGCGCGATGAGATGGCAGCGACCGAACGCGAGGGATACGCGGGGCTCAGGATCGCTCTCGACATGAGCTGGGCGCTGCGCCCGATCAGCGGCATCGAGCAGCTGCCCGCGTTCGAGGAGGAGATGGCGGTGGCACTGTCGGGCACCAGCGCGTCGGTGCTGTGCCAGTACGACCGCGACCGGTTCGACCCCGTGACACTGGCCTCGGTCTCGGCCTTCCACACGCGCTCGGTCGCCGCGGCCACCTACCACAACGACCCGCTGTTGCGGATCTGCCGCCAGTACGCGCCACCGGGCATCAGGCTGGCAGGGCAGATCGACCAGGCGGCCGAGGACTCGCTGGCGCTGGCGCTGGCCGAGGCGATCAGGGTGGACGGCGACATCACCGTCAACATGGCCGAGCTGTCGTTCATCGACCTGTCCTGCACCCGGATGATCATCGACGCGGCCCGGAGCCTGGCCCCCGCCCGCAGGGTCCTCCTGCGTTGCGGCGGCGCGGTCGCGGCGCGATTCGTCCTGCTGGGCGCGGCGGCCGTTCCCGGCGTCAGTCTGGTGACCGTCCATGACCGGTGACGGAACGCTGAACACCCCACAGGCGCCCGCCGACGGCGTGGGCGAGCTGCCCGCGGGCGCGCCGCTCATCCTCGACCAGCACTTCGACGGCGACTCGCTCTACGCGCTGCGGGCCACGCTCGAGGCGCACGTCGCGCAGGCCGGGCTGCCGGAGGGCAGGGCCAGCGACCTGATCATCACCGTGCACGAACTGGCCACCAACGCCGTCCTGCACGGCGCGGGCGCCGGGCGGGTGCGGCTGTGGAGGCAGGCGGGGGCGCTGCACTGCCAGGTCAGCGACGAGGGCAGGGCCAAGGCGGGCGAGCGGTCCGCGGGCCGTCCCGCCGACCAGTGGCCCTACGAGCACGGGCACGGGCTGTGGATCGCCCGTTATCTCGCCGACAGGCTCACCGTGCGGTCCGCCTCGCCGGGCAGCGTCGTCACGGTCGCCTTCGACCTGCCGCGCGACGATCGCCTCCCCAGATTCAGCCTGGTCCGTCACGCCAGGCCGTCCCATGTCGAGCTGGCGCTCTCAGGCGACCTCGACCAGCAGGCGGCGCAGGAGGTCGGCGCCGCCGTGCAGGCCCTGCTGGCGGAGCACCCGGCGCCGCGGCTGGTCCTCGACCTGACCGAGGTGACCTTCTGGGACGCCATCGGCATCGCGGCCCTGGTCACCGCGCAGCAGCGCGTCAACGAGACCTCGGCGGGGGTGATGTTCGTGGCAGGGCTGTCGGAGGAGTTCAGGCAGCGGCTCACGGCGCTCAGCCCGACCGGCTTCACCTTCTGCGACAGCCCCGAGCACGCCGCCAAGCAGATGCCCCCTCCCGACGACAGATGACCGTCCGCTCCCCTTGACCTCGACTCCGGTTGAGGTCGCAGGCTCGAAGGGTGTACCCACGACTCCGTGGGCGGGCAGTGGACCCCGCCCTGCCCCGCCCGACGCGGCTGATGTCAGGCCGGGGTGCGCAGGGTGGCCAGGATGTTCAGGATGCGCTCGGCGTCGGTCAGCAGGCTTCCGCTGATGGCCCAGCCACGGGGGTGGTCGAGGGCCCCCGCCTGGATCTGCGTGGTCATCTGGTCGCGGATGTGGTCGGCCTGGGCATGGGCCCGCGCGAAGGCGTCAGGGCCGGAGTCGGCGCTCTCGGCGACGCCCGCGGGCCTGACGCGGCCGGTCACGATGTCGGCGATCAGCTCCAGCAGGACGGAGTAGTCGCGGGCGTAGTGGTCGCTGAGGTCGTCGGGTGTGGCGGCCAGGTCGTTCTGGTGGTCCAGGTGGGCCAGGGCGCGCACGATGGCGTGCAGGTGCACGCCGATCTCGGTCAGCGCCCGCAGGAGCTGGACGTGCTCGTCTCCGTCGGGTTTGTGCCGCTGACGCAGGTTGTAGCGGCGGCTCTCCGCGCTGTCGGCGACGGTGGCGGCGGCCTCGGCCAGGTGCTCGTCGAGCCTGTCGGTCTGGTGCCGCCACGACGGCAGGCTCGACAGGTCCCAGCCGTCGCGCAGCGCCCCTGCCACGTCGTCGAGCAGGGCGGACATCTCGCCGCTCAGCCGTTCGATGGCGGTGTCCGGGCGCCTGCGGTACAGCGGGGGCCACAGGGTGGAGTTGACCACCCCTCCGCACAGGGCGCCGATGGCGGTGGCCATCACGTAGGCCAGCAGGTAGCGCTCCTGGGAGGCGGCGCCGAAGGAGAGCATGAGCACGGCGGTGGTGGCCACGTCGGTGCCGTGGCGGCCCATCCGGTGCCAGCGGGCCGCGACGAGGGCAGGGGGGACGACCAGGACGAGGGTGAAGGCGGTCAGGCCCAGCAGGTGGCCGATGCTGCCGGCCCGGATGACCCCGGCGGCCACGGCGGCGACCTTGCGCAGCCCGTTGGTCAGGGTCTTGTACACGGTGGCGTGCACCATGATCACGGCGGTGGCGGGGGCGATCCACAGGGTCTCACGCGGGAGGAACCGGTCGGCCAGCAGCCAGGCCAGCACAGCGGCCAGCGTGGCCTTGGCGATCTGCCTCAGCTCGAAGCGCTGGTGCGAGCCGCGTTCGCCGAGGGCTTTCAGCTGGGTGCGGACATAGGCGAGCTCCTGACGAACGGCGGCCGACAGGCGGCTGGACTCCGGATGTCGCATAGCGCGACATTTCCGGATCTTTCGCTTCGGCGCAAGCGTCAGGCTCGCGCGCGCGTGTCCCCGGCTCCCCTGCCGGTGGCCGAGTCGACGGCGAAGGCCTTGTCGAGCTGGGTGAGCTCGAGCACGCGCAGGAACGTGCCGTGCACATGGGTGAGGCGAAGGGCGGCGCCCGCGTTCGTGACGCAGTGCTGGACCTGCAACAGCGCGCGAAGCCCCTGAGAGTCGCAGAACGTCAGGGCCTCGGCGTCGAGCTCCACCGTGGCGGGACGGCAGGCCAGCGCCGTCTCGATCGCCTCGCGCAGGACCTCGGACGAGGTGAGATCCAGCTCACCCGACAGGCGCACGACCGGATGGGCCGCGTCGAAGCGCACGTCCGCTGAGAGAACCTCATGTGCATCAGCCCCTCTCCGCGGGGGGTCAACCCCGCTCCCGCATACCTTACGCGTGGTCAGCGGCCCAGCCGGGGCAAACGGTCAGATGCGCGGGCGCGGACGTCGGTGGGCGGCCCCTCAGCCGACGTGGACGACGGGGCGGCGATCGGCGTCGGGTTCGGCCTGGCGCAGCACCTCGCGGGTGAGGGGCGGGATGTCGCCGCCGCCGAAGACCAGGTACCGCAGCAGCGCCCCGATGGGGTTGCCCTCGGCGGCCCAGTGGAAGTAGACGTGCGGCGTCTTGCCGGTCTGGTCGCGCAGATACAGCAGGAGCGCCGCGATGGCGTTGGCGACCGTCGTACTCTCCATGCGCAGGACGCGGAAGCCGTGGCGCTCCTCGCCGACCACGCGCAGTTCCCCTGCGAACTCGGAGGCGTCGGGCACGCTCACCTCCAGGAACAGCAGGCCCTCGCCGGTGCGCAGGCGGTGCAGCTCCCACGCCTCGCGGGCCTTGTCGACGTACTCCCTCTGGTCGCGCGCGTGCGGCTCGTTGGCGATGAGCCGGAGGTCGCCGCACAGGTTGACGTACTGGCGGGCCAGGTCGTCCATGGAGATGCCGGTGACGCGCAGCTCGGTGGAGCGGGTTGCTCGGGAGACCAGCGAGGTGATCACGATGGCCAGGACGAACAGCAGCGCGATCACCAGTCCGTCGGGGCGTTCGACGATGTTGGCTGCGGTGGCGTAGGCGAAGATCAGGGTGATGATCCCGAAGGAGACCGCGGCGCGGGTGCGGCCGCCGTTCCAGGCCGAGAGGGTGACCGCGACGGCCGCCGACAGGATCAGCGTGAGCACGCCGGTGGCGTAGGCGCCGCCCTGCGACTCCACCTCCGCGCCGAAGAAGACGGTGATGAGGAAGGAGATGGCGGTGAAGACCAGCACCATCGGCCGGACCGCGCGCGACCAGTCGGGGGCCATGCCGTACCTGGGCAGGTAGCGGGGCACGATGTTGAGCAGCCCCGCCAGCGCGGACGACCCGGCGAACCACAGGATGGCGATGGTGGACAGGTCGTAGGCGGTGCCGAACCAGTCGCCCAGGTAGGCGTGGGCCAGGTAGGCCAGGGCTCGGCCGTTGGCCGCGCCGCCCTCGGCGAACTCCTCGGCGGGGATGAGGACGGCCGTGGCGAAGCTGGAGGAGATCAGGAAGACGCTCATGATGAGCGCCGCGGTGGTCAGCAGCCGGCGCGCGCCCTTGATCCGTTGCACGAGGTCGCCCTTGACCAGGGGCATCACCGCCACACCCGTCTCGAACCCGGACAGGCCGAGGGCGAGCTTGGGCATCACGTACAGCGAGACGGCGATCATCGCGAGGGGGCTCGAGTGCTGGCCGGTCAACACGGACTGCCAGTCGGTGATCAACGAGGGCTCGGTGAACACCCTGTGCAGCGCCGCGGCCACCACGACCGCGTTCAGCACGAGGTAGACGGCCACCAGGACGATGGCGATCGAGATGGCCTCGCTGAAGCCGACCAGGAACACCCCGCCCAGCGCGGCGATCAACGCCAACGTGACCGGCACCTGCCAGCCGGACAGGAACGCGGGAACGAACGGGTTGTGCAGCAGGTGGGCGGTGGCGTCGGCCGCTGACAGCGTGATCGTCACGATGAAGGCGGTGGCCACGAAGCCGAGCAGGAACAGCACCAGCAGCTTGCCGCGCCAGCCGGGCAGCAGGCGCTCCAGCATCGACAGCGAACCGAGCCCGTTGGGGCTCTCCTTGGCCACGGCCCTGTAGGTCGGCAGGGCGCCGAACAGGGTCAGCGCCACCAGCAGCATCGTGGCGATCGGGCTGAGCGCCCCCGCGGCCAGGGCGGCGATGCCCGGCTGGTAGCCCAGGGTGGAGAAGTAGTCCACGCCTGTCAGGCACATCACCTGCCACCAGGAGTGCTGATGGGCGGGGGACTCCTCGTGGTGCGGGTCCGCGCTTCCCGGAGCGACACGCTGCAGGCCTTTCAGCAGCCACGTCCGCAGCGTCCGCTCCCTTACGGAAACGGACTGATCCACCCCGGCCAACCTGGCCACCCCCAACACCGAGCGCACGTCAAGACGAAGGTGCACACTACTGACGTCGAAGGTGATTTCTTCATGATCGGGGCGTCAAGAAAACGTCAAAAACGCGATCTGTCCGCTGGCGGCGTGCGCTCGCCGCGGATCAGCCGCGCCGCCCGCAGGCCCAGCCAGACGAGCAGTGCCAGGACCCCGACCAGCGCGTACTCGATCGCGGGGATGCGCAGCGCGTCGAACGCCGACCCGATCTGGCCGCGCAGGGCGTGGACGGCCAGGAGCGCGCCGACGTAGCAGCCGGCCAGCGCCCAGCGCACCGGGAGTGACAGTCCGAGGCCGTGCATCTGGGTGATCACGAAGACCCCGAGGAAGCCGAACAGGAACATCGGCCAGGCGCCGTCGGGGCCCGAGCTCATCAGTGCCACGAGCGTCCCGTGGACGGCGACCGCCAGCTCCAGCGTCACCGTCCAGCGGCGGTCGGTGTGCGCCCTGGTGAGGAACAGGCTGCCCTGAAGCAGCAGGAGGAACATGTAGAAGAAGCCGACCAGGTGACCGCTCGTGATCTCCATGGGGTGGTACCAGAAGGTGTACACGGCCGCCCAGCTGAACAGGTAGCCGTGGTAGCGGCGGGCGAAGTCGACGACCTGGCGGCCGATGGGCGCCGGCCTGCCCAGGAACAGGCCGCGGCGGCGGTTCTCCATCACGAGCACCGCGACCAGCAGCAGGATGACCGAGCCCTGGGAGCTGAAGATCGAGACGTCCTGTGCGAGCCCGTCGTAGAACAGGTGGGTCTGCAGCGTGTGAAAAGCGACGAAACCGGTGTTCACCGCCAGCGCGACGACGTTGACCGGGTGCAGCCCCGCCGTGTACCTGCCGACCCTGGTCTGCGCGTAGTAGATCAGCGCCCAGAACGCGATCTGGTGGGCGGCGTAGCCGGCCCAGGCCGACAGCCTGCTCCACACGGTCGGCTCGGGCAGCTTCCAGTAGTACCAGGAGACTCCCTGGTCGGGGAGGAGCCTGATGCCCTGGAGCCGCTGGCCGAGCAGCCAGACGAGTCCTGTCGCGACGGCGCAGGCCACGACGCCCCAGGCGAGTGTACGGGTGGCACCCGATTTGTTCAGCACGCTGACTATTATGCTCAGCCTGCTGAACAAATGACGCCCGCCGTCGGTGGAACAATGGGCGGGTGGCGCAGAAGGAGGGGCACGACGTCGCGGGCGCGGCCGACGCCGTACGGGCCGACATCCGCTCCTGGCCCACCGGCCGCCTGCTGTCGATGGCCGCGCGACTGGTCGAGAGCCGCTTCCACGACTTCCTCGAGGCCCACGAGCTCACCCATGCCGGCCTGATCGCCCTGCACCACCTCGCCGCGGGGCCCCTGGCGCAGCGCGAGCTGGCCAGGCTCAGCAGGGTCACCGACCAGACCATGAGCCGCACCATCGAGCACCTGCGCAGGGCGGGCTACGTCGGCAAGGGCCCCGACGAGCGCGACCGCCGCAGGGTGCTGGTCCGCATCACCCCAGCGGGAGCCGAGGTGCTGGCGCACGCCCGCGAGGAGGAGCGCGGCTCCGACCGGCTGCTCGGCGCGGTGGACGAGTACGACAGCTTCCGCGAACAGCTGATCAGGCTCATCACGATCGTCTGACCGGCCACAACGGGCAGGTTCACCTTCCGGTCATGTGGGGTAGCGCTTCACATGCACCACAACAAGGGGGAACCATGATCAAGCAGCTTCACTCGATGGGCATCAGGTCCAGCCTCGCGTACACGGCTGGCATCGCCTCCATCGGCCTGTCCGTCGCTTCCTGGGTCGTCTCGAAGGGGTCGGAGAACGCGGGCCTCGACCGCGCCGACAGATGGGGCATCTTCGTCGGTGAGTGGGCGCCGACGCTGTTCGCGCTCGGCGTCGCCCTCCGGATGGAGGAACTGCGCGAGGAGGAGGAGATGCGGCAGCGCATGGGTGCCAGCACCAGCACCAGCACCGACACCGGAACCGGCATGTTCGACAAGTCGCAGGGCGGCAGGACTCCGGTGCACACGCAGCCGTAACGGGCCGGCGTCGCATCGCGACGTCCGCCGCCGCGGCGCCGGCTCACCCGAGCCGGCGCCGCGGCGCGAACAACGGGGGACGGGTCACGCTCGAAGGCCCAAGCCACGGCCAGCGCCGCGGCGTCCCGGCAAGGGAAGCGGCAAACCCGGATCAAGATGTCCTTGCCGGACGTCGTGCCGCATTGCACCATTTCGAGCGGCGTTCTGCAATCACAGGAGGCGCGCCTCACCGTGGCAGTCACGGCCGGGGCGCGCATGCCGTGCAGACGCAACAGGAGGATTCTCGATGATCAGACAGGACATGCCGAGCGACGACGGGCTGGTCAGCCTCACGTTCACCCTCCCCGCCGACCTGCCGGGGCCGGTCTCGGTCGTGGGCGACTTCAACCAGTGGGACCCTTACGCCCATCCCATGACCCGCACCGACCAGGGCGCGCACAGCACCGTGGTGACCCTGCCCGCGGGTACCAGCATCTGCTTCCGCTACCTCGCCCACGGAGGCGCGTGGCTGGACGAGCCGGACGCCGACGAGCGCGACCACCGCGGCTCGATCGTGCACCTGCCCGCGGTCTCCGCCGGCGAGGAGAAGCCGGCGCGCCGCGCCAACACGGCCAAGGCCGCCGCCAAGTAGACGGCCTGACGGCTGCCGGCTCTCACCTTCCGCCGCACAGGGCGCGGTCGACGAGTCGCTCGGCGTGCCTGTGGGAGTCCTGGAACTCGGTGGAGACCGGGACGATGACCCAACGCCTGCCGTCCGCGGTGACGCCGGTCCTGCTCGTGCAGCCGAGGATGTCGCCGCCGTTGCCCGCTGCCGTGCCACCGCACGGCAGCGGGCGACGCGGGAGGGTGTCGGCCCTTCAGCCGATCGACGTCTCCGCCCGGCCGTGGCGCTCAGCGGCCGCTCTTGCCCTTGTTCTTGTTCTTGTCGCGCTTGTTCCCCTTGCCGGGCTGTGCCTTCTTCCGGTCCGTGGGCTCCGCGACGACCGCCGGCCTGCGGGGGAAGGCCGACGCGGTGCTCACCTCGGTGTTCTCTCCCGTGCTCTCCCCGGTGCTCTGTCTGCGCGTCTTCCTGGTCGTGGCGTGGGGCGCGGGTTCGGCGGAGCTCCGCCGTACGGTGGGCGAGGGGGAGACCGACTTCACGGGCGCCTTCACGGGCGCGTCCACGGAGGAGTCCGAGGGGGCGTCCGCGGCCGGGGAAACGGCAGGGCGGGCCGCCGACGGGGTGGGTGGAGCGCCGCTCTGCAGGGACGTGGTCAGGGCCGCGACGACCAGAGCCGCCACGGCGGCGGGAAACAGCCTGCTCCGCCATGGGCGGGCGGCCGTCGAAGCGCTCACGGAGGTCTCGGACGCCGGAGAGACGGGCTCGGGCGGCAGGTCGGCGGTGGAACGCAGGCGCCCGTCGTGAACGGCGGCGAGCAGCAGCGCCTCCGCCTCGTCCAGGCTCATCCGCTCGGAAGGCTCCTTGCGCAGCAGCCCGTGGATCGCCGGGGCCAGCGCGCCCGCCTTCACCATGGGCGGCGGCTCGTCGTGCACCACCGCGCCGAGCGTGGCCAGCACGTGGGAGCGGTGGAAGGGGGACAGGCCCTTGACGGCGGCGTAGAGCAGTGCGCCCAGCGACCAGAGGTCGGAGGCGGGAAGGGAAGGGCCGCCCGTGGCGCGCTCGGGCGCCATGTAGGCGGGGGTGCCGACGACCATGCCCGACCTGGTCACCGAGGCGTCCTCGTCCAGCGCGGCCAGCCCGAAATCGGTGAGCACCGCGCTGCCGTCGTGGGCGAGCAGCACGTTGTCCGGCTTCACGTCGCGGTGCAGCACGCCGACGGCGTGGGCGGCGCGCAGGGCCCGCAGCACGTCCAGGCCGATGCGCGCCACCTGTTCGGCGGGCAGCCCGCCGCGCTCGGCGATCAGCCCGCCGAGGGGCCTGGACGGCACGAACTGCATGATGATCCACGGGTGCCCGCGCTCCTCCAGGACGTCGTAGACGGCCGCGACGCCCGGATGGCTGATCCTGGCGGCCGCGCGGGCCTCCCGCAGCGTCCTGTTCGTGAAGTCCTCGACCTCGTTCTCGGCCATGCCGACAGGCGGCACGACCTCCTTGACCGCGACGTCTCTGGCGAGCAACTCGTCGTGGGCATGCCACACCCGGCCCATGCCGCCCTGACCGAGCGGTCTCAGCAGCCGGTAGCGCCCGCCGAGCCGCTCCACGTGTTCGGACATGGGAGTACGGGTACCCGCCCGACATGTCGGCATTCAGCAGAGTTGTAACAACGTGATCACGCCTGTGGTGAAACGTCAGTCCTGGGGCAGGCGGTAGACCGTGACGTGCGCCCGGCTGTCGTCGCCGAACGCCGAGCCGTTCCAGTCCGACCAGCGGTGCTCGCGCTCCATGCCCGCCAGCCTGG